>NZ_AUFX01000012.1 GCF_000426725.1 Sporocytophaga myxococcoides DSM 11118
AGATACAAATATATTTGTAGTTAAAGCAGACAGGAACGGAAACGCCATCTGGACAAGATACTATAATCTTGGTGATGGTTATGATGAAATAGCCCGTGATATGATCATCGATAAGGATGGCAATATTGTTATCACAGGTTATAAGCGCACAAAGTACAAAACTTCCGATATCCTGGTTTTCACTTTGAAGAATGGAAATCCATTAGACTCTTCTTTTTACACATATGGCGATACAGCAGTGGATGAAAAAGGCTATGGTATTGCACAATCCGCAGATGGCAATTACTTAGTGTATGGAAGCAATAACACAAAAGCTGCAGCCCTTGACATGTACTTGTTGAAGACAGATTTAAATACGACGATCTGGAAAAGACAAATGGGGACTTTAGGTGTAAATGAAAATGACCTAATTGGTTCATTTGATATTGTGGATGATAAACGTATTATCTGGTGTGGTACCACCTTTAGGAATGGCGAATCCAACATGGCTGTTACGACAGCAGACGATTATGGAAACTTTCTATGGAATCTGACATTTGTACCACATAACAAAATCAATGAATATGGAAGGTGTATGGTAAAGACAGGAGAAGGTTATGTTATTGCAGGAAGTAAAAACAGGTCAACGGATCCAGCCAGTTTGAAAGATGTTTATATTGTAAAGACAGATATTAATGGCATATCAGGTGTTAATGATAAGTTTGTTGTGCCTGGCACATACAGCTCAGAGGCAAATTCAATAGTAGCGCTAGGGAATGGTGTTTATGGCATCACTGGTTATACTAGAACTGCCGCAGGAGACAAAAACATTTACGTTGCCAAAGTTACAGAAGAAGGTAAAGTATTAGCATCAGCAGAATTCGGGGGCGCAGGAGACGATGAAGGTAAACACATCATCTATACAAATGACGGAGGCTTTCTAGTGATAGGCTCTATTTATGCAGTAAACAACTCTATGATGGCAGCCTACAAGATGAGCTCAGATTTGAAGCTTGTAAAATAAATTTTAATTCAGAACCATATTAAAAAGGACTGTCTTTTCGACAGTCCTTTTTTGTGTGTAATAAATTATTTTACTTGTTCTAATAAAGTGTTTTTAAAAGCTTGATTTATAGATTGCTTTTATTATTTTTGAATTACTATTTTAAATACAAATTTATTTGAGATAGGATTACATATTAGGCTATGGGTTATCCGTTAATAGCTATTGGAATTTTTCAGAGATAATCTTTATGGCCGTTATTTAATAATTTAATTTATTGAAATGTGATTAATGCATCTCAATTGAAATGACAAATTTCTTTTGAGTGATTAATTTTTAGATTTAACAATTACTATAAGTATTCAGCTATGGGAGATTTTTTACGCATGGGCCACCTGGTATTAACCTTTGATTACGTGCAATTCAATTCATCCTAAGTGTCGAAACCTATAACTTAAATACACTACTTTATGAAACTTAATTAATGATGCTGTTATAGTTGAATAACTTTTAAGTTTAAACATCAATTTTGTTCGACCAATATATTTTTGAATTAAAAACTTCTTATAGAAAATGAAAAAATTAATGCTTTCATGGACCCTGGTTTTAGCTATTGCGGGTCTTACATTTATGTCTTGTGGAAAAGATAAAGGTGATAATAATCCGGTAGATCCAAATGCGGGAACAGTAAAAGATGAGAGAGATCAGATAGTTTATAAGACAATAAAGATAGGAAATCAGACTTGGTTTGCAGAGGATTTAAGATATGATGGTCCATTGTCACAAGGTAATTCTTGTAATCCATCTTCTGGCGGTAAGATATATGATTTAGATGGAGCAAAAGTTGCATGTCCAAATGGTTGGAGATTGCCATCAGATTTGGATTTTAGAACTCTTGAAAATTATTTAGGTATGTCAAATGCTGACACAGCTAAAATTGGATATGGGGTCGATAGAGGTGTTGATAAGGGCATAGGATTGAAATTGCAAAATGGAGGCTCCACCGGATTTAATTTTACTATTCCGTCAGGACCTGCTAATAGTCGAGATGTTTGGACGTCTACCAAAATTTCAAATGGTAATCCAAATGGAGATATATTGACGAGGACTTTTTCAAGAAATGATAATTCGATAGATCGCGGCAGAAATTTTGAAGGAGGCCAAATGTGTGTTCGTTGTCTAAAGAATTAAAATAATAATATAATTAACATCCTGCTTTCCTGCAGGCTGGTTACCTTTTAATTATTAGGTATAAGAAAGAGATATAGCCTCTCATTTTACATGATGGAGGTCTCAAGATGATTCGGATTTGAAGCTTATCAAGTAAGGTTTTATTACAGAACCATATTAAAAAGGACGTCGTAAAGGCAGTCCTTTTTTTGTGTGTAACGAAATGGTTATTTTTTAAAGCTGTCACTTTTAAAGCTTGATTTATAGATCAGTTTTGCTATTTTTGTTTTCATTGAGTTATATTTATTTAGCAGAATTTACCAGCTTCTGATTGTTTACACTAGCATTTGGATTTTTTTTTGAACAGTCCTGAAGCCGTCATTTATTAGGAAGTGTTAGAGATTAGGGTTACACAATATCATATTTCATTGGTGTAATTGCGTCTTTTCGTTTTATCTTATTTTATACTCATTCTGTTATGGGAGAATTTTTACATAAAAGCCGTCAAGGGGCTAATAACAATCGTAATCTACATCAATCGCAGCAGACACAATTAAAGACTGCTGATCAAAAATCTTCGCAAAATACAGAATCTAAAGAAGAGCATTCTCAAGATTCCTCATCTCCGGAAGTATTACAAAGGAAATGGGATAGTGCAGAAGGAGGAGAGGGGAATAATGAAAAAAAAGGTCCTGTACCTTCAATGATGGTAGAAGAGGAAGAAGAGCCAGTTCAAAGAAAGGGACCTGTGCCATTGCAGCTTCAGGCGGCTGAAGAGGAGGAATTGCCTATTCAGCGTAAAGGACCTGTACCAGCTATGAATGTTGAATCTGAGGAGTTGTCCCAAAGCAACACTTCTTCATCTGGTAAGATGCCTCAGGTGGTTCAAAAGAAGATGGAATCATCATTCGGACAGGATTTTTCTGATGTAAACATTCATACAAATTCTTCTCAATCAAAGGCGCTTAACGCACATGCTTTTACTCAAGGTAATGACATTCACTTTGCTCCCGGCAAGTACAGTCCGGAATCACAAAGTGGGCAGGAACTTCTGGGGCACGAACTAACTCATGTGGTGCAACAGAGGGAAGGTAGGGTGCAGCCTACAGTGCAGAAGAAGGGAGCAAATATTAATGATGACAAAGGCCTGGAGAAAGAAGCAGATGAGATGGGTGAAAGATCAGCGAAAGGCATGTCTTCAACGGTTAATGGTAAGAGCAACGGTATTCAATTAAAAGAAGAGCCGACCTTAGATATCAATGTTCAGGATAATACTTTTTCTTCAGATGTCGTTGTCCCAGGAATGACCAATCTGGGCTCATTTTCCTATATACATGCGATAAGCCAGAAAAGGGTTAATGAATATGTTTTAACAGCTTCCAAAGAAAAATGGGCTACAGTTTTAAAATATGCTGATAGTGGTCCCAACTTTATGACATTTATTATTGGCTTTTTAAAAGCATCCAATGATCCGTCCTGGATAAAAAATGGGGATCCAAATGTAATGAAGCAGAATGGGAAGGTTATAAACATCACCAGAGCGCCAAGTGATCAGGAGAAGCTGGAGTTTTTAAAAGCTTTATATGGAGTTGAAATAAACTCAGAAGTAGATTTAGTTGATTCATGGCATGAGAAGGGGTTAGATAGTTATGAAGGGGTAACTACTCCGGAATTAGCAGAATTTATCGGGAAACATCAACATTTATTGGTGAACTATGCTTCAGGAAAGAAAGGAGATCAACAGTTAGGCTCTGCAGGAATTAAAAACCTTGCAACGCAAGGGACACCTGATGTTACGAATCCTGTCTTAGTAAAAAGTATGATGCAAAGTGCATTTTCGAATGCGATAAGTGCAACTAAAATTATTTTGGCTGATAGTCTGAATGAGAAAGCTAATGGTACATCCTCAATAGATGCATATGACATGGTTGTTAATTCTGCTATTATATTAAATAATACCTTAGATTCATATGGCAGTAGCATTAAGGATATGCAAGCCGGGCTGGGAGTAGTGTTTGATAATGTCTGGGGAGCAATTCCAATTCCTGGTAATGCTGTAGTCAAGTTTATTGCAGGCAAAGCGCAGGACTATTTAAAGGCTGAGTTAACTAGCTCTATGAACTTACCTGTTACAGATAATATGAAAGAAGAATATATAAATAAATACAGCTCTTTTGTTAAAACCGCTTGTATTAAAATATTGGAGGAAAATTCAGATAAGATTGATTCCAGGAATTTGACTTTATCTTATGGTAATTTAATTTCCGGATTTAAAGCATATATGAGTAACTAATTTTATGAAAAGAATATTTTCTATTTTAATACTATTGGCATTGCCTTTTGTTAATTCCCGCTGTTCAATGAAAAAGGATATAAGTACTGATTTAAGTGAGCTTTGTGAGCTGGCAAATCAAATAAGTAAAGACACAAATTCTTCGAAGTCAAAATTGGTTGTTCAATTTATGACGGAATCAAATAAGCTTGAGTTATCTGATGAGACAAGAAAATTTCTGAATGACTTATCCGTTCAGAGCGATGTTTCTTATGGAGACTTTACTGATTTCGCTGCAAGAAATGAGGTTAACGATTTCCAGTGTCCTTCAATTAAAAATTTGTTTGAGAAATGATTGTTGATCATTATTTTTTTCTTTTTGCATTATTAAACAACTTACAAGCATTAGTCTAAAGAGGTAAAGTTAGAATATTTATAGCAGAATATATTTTGTCGACGTATCTATAAAACTTCATAGATTGAGAGGGGGTCAATGTATAACCTTAGATTTACTGCGAATAATATCAGGAATTTCAATTATTCTATTTTATCTATGAAAAGGTGGTAACAATTGTCTATATAAATCCTGATTCCATTAGGATTTTATATTTTGACAAAGATACCTTAAAATTGAATGTCCCTGATCAAAGTATTTCTATGTTGATCGCAACTCCTAAAGGATTGTATACTTTTTTTACTTATTCTAAGATGAATCTTATACCTATATATTTTTTATTTCTCATTTTATCAGGTAGGACAAGCTGTAACGCACATGAATCTAAGTTAAAATCCCCTGCCTTTGATAATAAAGATTGTTTAATATCAATTCCGATTGACAAAGGCTATAAGGAGTTTATAAAAGAGAAGGATGGTATCCTTCTAATTGACAAATCAGAGTTCAAGGACAGCACTTATATGTTGTATCTTCCTCAAAGTAATTTACCTTCATTGGTCATTACAGTATAGTCTTTAAATTTAAAAAAGACCGCAACTCCACTTGACTTTTCGAAGGCTATAATAAAGCAATATCAGAATTCTATTAACAAGGTTGATGATGTATTTTATAAGGATATTCAGGTAGATGAAGTGGGGATAGTAAACAAAGTAAGTTATAAATTTGTCTCTAATGGAAATTCAGTTTATTATTCCTTTTTTCTAAATGGAAAAGCGTTGACCCTTGGGTACATTTTTATGAATGACAAATCTGCCAAAGATCCTGATGAGGATATTAAAAAACTTGAAGTGCTGTGTCCATAAGTAATTAGAAGATTTTAATTTTCTGATGCATGAGATAAGCTTTATTTAAAGGTTTTTCATCTCTAATTAATATTTTTTTTAACAAGTATAAGCGAAAGTAAAACTGTTATCTATAACTCCGTCTTTTCAAAAAGAGCTACAGGATCTGTTTTTTAACCCCTCATTTTTTTTACTACATTTGAGATAAACAAATTTGTAGTATTTATGAAATCAGTTTTCCGCCCTGAGATTATAATTATTATAATGGCTGCCTTTTTCTTTCATTGTAGGGCCTTTGCACAATGCCATTTTAATAACCTTGTTGTTAACAGTGATTTTTCTGATGGTAATTCCGGATTTATATCATCGTATCAGTTCTGTGATACAAAAAATTGCCTCTACCCGGAAGGAAGGTATACTGTAGGTTCAGATATTAGCACTTATCATGGAGACTTTTCCGGAGTGGATCATACAAGTGGTGATGGAAATTTTTTAATTGTTAATGGTGCCGGAAACCCTGAAACCGTTTGGTCACAGACTATAAATGTTAAGCCATATACTGAGTATAACTTTTCCTCCTGGGTCTGTAGCGCAGTGGGAGGAGAGGTAGCACAGCTTCAGTTTTCAATTAATACAGATACCCTTGGAAGTATTTTTTATGCTCCTTCTTCAGTATACACCTGGGAGAAGTTTGACATAATGTGGAATTCCGGATCTTCAACGACTGCTGTTATTAAAATATTAGATCAAAATACGGTTTCTGGTGGAAATGATTTTGGCCTTGATGATATTTACTTTGTTGAGAGCTGTGCCCTTGCTACACATTTTCTTGATATAAGTGCCACAAATAAAAACGCTGCTACTGAATTGAGGTGGAGTACATTAACTGAAAGAGCCAGTAACTATTTTGAAATACAAAGATCTTCTGATGGAATTAATTTTGACTCTATTGGAAAAGTAAAAGCAAGAGGTAATTCAGGAGCTATCGCCAATTATATTTTTGAAGATACAAAAGAGATCTCGGGGTCTTTCTATTACAGAGTTGTGGAATTTGATAATGAGGGCAGACTGGAAATATCTTCAATTGTGGCAACGGGAGAAATGGCTGAAATAAAAGTTTTTCCCAATCCATGCTCAGGTAAGCTAAATATTATTTTTCAAGACCAACCTCATGGTATCATACATATCAGCCTGGCAGATATGACAGGAGGTAATATTCCGCTTGGTAACAGGACCTTTGAAGCTAACGCTGCTAAAATGGTATATGATATCTCAGACTTAACTCCTGGAATTTATCTTCTGAGCATAGGAACAGAATCAGGAAGAATATCTGAAAAAATTGTAATACCGTAAATAAGACTTTAATCAATGAGTCTTATGAACCTCGCTTTCAACTTTACGTTAGTATTCCTGGTAATTAACTCAATAAGTAGAACTGGATATAAATATTCTGAAATGGAAGAACTGCTGAAATACAAGGGATATGATTATTCTTCATTAATAGAGAAATTTGGAATAAAAGATAGTGAAATAGATAAAAACGTCAGTTATATAAAGTTGCAGGGCTTATCCAGAGTGAATAAACCAGATGCGCTTCCGGGATATTTTTATTTTGATGGGAATAAGCTTGTAATGATCTATATCAGTGATGAAGAACGTTTAGGTAATATGTCCTTCGACAAGATAAAATCAGACTATGGTGCAGGTCATCGCCTTTCATCCCGAGCAGGCAAAACCAGTAACTTGCATGCATATCCTGAGAAGGGTTTTGCAGTTTCTGCCACCCATGGTCAGATAGATTTTATTGAAATATTTCCTTCAACAACGCTTGATGATTACAAGAGCAGAATTCATAAAGATGTTGTTTTTATCAGGTAGTTGAATAAAGTAAAGGAAATACTACCACTAGAGGTGGAGGAACTTTTTCACTTTGTGGTATGATTTTTTGGTTTGATATATCTGAAGTAATTTTGTGAACACAAGTCAGATAGTATCAATTATGAAAGGACTCATTCGATCATTAATCATAGTTTTATTTTTTGTGTCCTGCATCAGGCCAACAAAACTTAAAGTAGGAGATGTTGCACCGGATTTTACTTCCAAGGATCAGGATGGAAAAGTTGTTACACTAAGTTCACTTAAAGGTAAAAAGGTAATCTTATATTTTTATCCAAAAGACAATACTCCGGGCTGCACTAAAGAAGCTTGTAATCTGAGAGACAATTATGAACTTCTACAAAAAGAAGGTTACACTGTTTTAGGCGTAAGCCCGGATGACGAAGTTTCTCATAGAACTTTCAAAAATCAGTTTAACTTGCCTTTCACCCTTATTGCAGATGTAGACAAATCTATTCATCAAAAATATGGTACATGGGTAGAAAAAGAAAGAGGTGGAGAGAAGTTCATGGGAACTTCCAGGGTTACGTTTATAATTGATGAAAAGGGTTTTATAAGTGAAATCATTGACGAGGTTGTTCCCGGCGCACATACTGAGCAAATCAGGAAAGAGTTTTAATAAGGTATTAACCTGCTAATGAAAAAGGCTGCCTCCTAATGGGGCAGCCTTTTTGCTATTATAAGGACATTTATGTTATTTCTTAAACTCTAGTAACTGGAACTTATTTGTCCTTTTATTCAGGTACCCCAGAATAACATTTTGTTTGTATGCAGTTGTATTGTTAACTTCCGGCCCTGCAGGACCGAATTTATCTTCTTTATAATCAGTAATCTTCTGCATGGCGCTCTTTGGTATATTGCCTTCAACATGCTCAAAGGTATCGTCAAACAAGCTTTCAAAATGCACAAGATTTATTCTCGTCATTGTCGGACCGCTGTTTGGAAAGTAAGATGAATATCCAAAACCTGGATAACCATATCCAAGCGATGCGGTAGTGTATGGACTGAAGGAAGACCCCGAGCTTATTGGCGTTCCCGTACCAGCGCCTTTATATACAGTAAATTCTTCATAAGAACCGATTTGTACAGCCAGCTTATTTTTCTCTGTTTTATTTACAACGATAGCAATATCTCCACCAAGTGCTTTTTTGAAGAATTGAGAAGTCTTCCTGATTATTTTTTCATCATTGTTGTCAAAGCCGACTATAATACCTTCCTGCACCATTGGCGAGTTAGCTATGTTCACTTCATTTTCTTCAGGGAAAATATTGTATGTAGCCAACAAGCTCATCGTATCAAGGTTGAGCACAGTGAGGTTCATCTGGTCAGGATTCATGCTTATTCTGAATAATGTATTGTCAGTAATGAAGCTATTGCCTTGTTGCCTTGACACGTTCGTTGTTCTTTCGAGTGTGAAGTTTAATTTTTTATATACTGAAGATTTTTTATAGGTATCTATTTCTATAAGATGGGTTCTGTCTGCATCATCAAAGGTGAAGAAGATTTTACCTTTGGAGTGATACAGTTTTTTATCGGAGTGCACGGATCTGATTGTATTCACCGTCTCGGGATTAATATCATCAATTACAAGTGGCTTTTCCTCTTCAGTACCATCGCTTTTTCTGCTGAGTCTTCCGTAGAATGTTGGGAATTCCATATTATACATGTCGGCCTCCAATGTTGCTGCGTGAGGAGAGATTGTATAAACGTTCACATCATTCTTGTACTGCATTACTGTGAGTATGTAGAATTTGCCATCCATGTTAAAGCCTTTAAGGACTTGCTCTTTGGGTTGAAGGACAAAGAACTTCTCATAAGCTTGCTCACCTGTAACTTTGTTAACTTTCAGTTGAGATAAAATATTGGACTTTGGATGATGAAAGTAAAACACGGCATATATAGAATCTATAAGGCCACCGAGTATTTCTTCTTTCTTTTCATCAGCACTTCTTTTGTAAACAGTTTTCCTCTGCTCATTAAAATCATCAGAAAGTATAATGGTTTGATATTGTTTGTTCGTCTTAAACAAAAATGCAAGCCCTTTACCAGCCTGAGCTACAGAATATACATCCTTCGGATTTTGAATAGTAAGGTTTAGCGCGGTAATCTCGTGTTGTGCATTGGCTGTCATTGTCATGCAAAAGACAATGGTCAGCAGTAAAATACCTTTTCTCATAATTATACTCCCTTAAGACAACGGTGCTGTATCACTGAATTCGCAGGTTCCCTGATAAGGGAACTAATGCTCTATTCAGAAAATTGCCGCTATCATGTTGGCTACGATAGGAAAACAGGTATTTTTTTCTTTAGTTTTTTTTATGTCAATTGCTTGTAATATTTTTTATCATTTCGTACATTTACTTTGACTTATAGTATTCATTAGCAAATAATTAATTTTTTTTAATAGCAAAAAATGCACACAAAAAATTATAAGAAATGAATAAAATTAGAATTCTCCCTTATTTACTTGTCTTATTTATTGTATCTCCCTTAAGTACTTATGCCGCCGGAGAGCGCAAGTATGAAACTATTGCAATCGGTTCGTTCTTTGCTCTTGCACTTGTAGCTTTGGTTGTCTACTATCTTAAGTGGAAAATGAGTACCGCTGCAGGAGATAAATTCATTTACAGACAAGTTGAAGAAATCCGTAACGGAAGACGGGTTGTTGTTAACAAAAAGTTTAAAGTAGTGCAGGATAAGCAGGATAAAAAAGTAAAAAGACGTCCAAATGCTTAAACCTGCTCTCAATAATTGAATATTTAAAAGCTCTCTGTTAAGAAGGGCTTTTTTTTCATGCTTATGGGACAAATCCGATATAATGGTTGTGTCAATTTTATATTCCGCGCAATTCTCAATACCAGTCTTTATTGTGTAAACTTTTTTCAAGAGCGTTGAGGTTTTAAATTTTCTTTTTAGAGGTTCTTTAACACAATTTTTTTCAGGTAAATTAATCCTGTCTCGATGCCTGCGCCAATGTTCACTATATCGTTGAAGAAATTACCGGAATAGTCAGGTATCCCTGTAAATATCCATTCTGTTTGCTCTTCATTTTCTTGTATTAAACCCATATTTCATGTGTTTCGATATCGCCTTAACTGGCCGGTAAAAAGATTGTTTATGACTTGTTCATTTCCTTCCGAAAATTTTTTTTCTCCCTGCCCATTTTTTTTGATTTTCGATATCATAATAAAGTTTTCATATACTGAGATTGAAAAGGCGGGAAATTGTTTATAGCTGGTTCAGAATTATTTCTCAATGAGGTAGTTTTTCCCTGAAATATCCATAGACCCATGTGCCTGCAATGGCGCTGAGAAGGGATATAGTAATAACAGTTGCACCTGTTCCTATCTGAGCAAATAATGGTCCCGGACAAGCTCCTGTCATAGCCCAGCCAAGGCCAAACAACAGGCCACCATATATCTGACCCTTGTTGAAGGTTTTAGGATGAAATTTTATTTCTTCTCCGCTAAGGGTTTTTATGTTGAATTTTTTGATTAATAAAACGGAGATTAACCCGGTTGCTACAGCACTTCCGATTATGCCGTACATATGAAAGGATTCCAATCTGAACATTTCCTGAATACGGAACCAGCTTATGATTTCAGCCTTTACAAATACAATTCCGAAGGCTATCCCTACTATCACATATTTTAGATAATGCCACCAAGGGGCAGGTTTATTTATTTCCTGATGAGTCATTTGAATAAAATTTTAAAGAGAAAGAATAAGGGGAAGAATTAGATTAGCCATGATAAAACCTCCTATCATGAAGCAAATAGTAGCTATCAAGGATGGCCATTGAAGTGTTGACAATCCCATAATGGCATGGCCACTAGTACAGCCTCCGGCATATCTTGTTCCGAAGCCTACGAGAAAACCGCCCACAACCATTAGTAAGAATCCTCTTTGTGAGAACAATGCATTCCAGTTAAATAAATCTTCAGGCACTATGTTTTGATAATTTGTAATACCATAAGCTGAAAGATCTTCTGCAAGCTTTTGATTTACTTCTATAGATTCGGGATTGCTTAGGAAATTGGCTCCAATAAATCCACCGATAATGATGCCAGCTACAAAGAAAAGGTTCCAGGCTTCTTTCTTCCAATCATACTGGAAGAAGGGAATTTTTGCAGGAATACATGCAGCGCAGATATGTCTTAAGTTTGAGCTTATGCCAAATGATTTGTTACCAATGATTAAGAGAATGGGAACAGTTAATCCGATTAGTGGTCCGGCCACATACCATGGCCAGGGTTGAGATAGAAATTCTATAATATTCATGATGAACTTTACTTTTGGGAAATAAATGCTTTGATGAAGTTTTAAACTCCATTGAAACGTTTATTTACCATGATATTTTATTTTTCTGACTGAATAATGTGTCTCTGCTTTTGAGGATTTATGGTATGAATTTACCTTTTTGTGTTTTTGATAACCATAGCAGAGGCTTTTCTAAAGCAGTTTATGCGTTCTTTATTTTTATCCTACACCTTCAACAATTTGCTTTGACAAACGAAATCTGTTTTGGGAACAGAAGTTTTGGATATAGCTCCAAATCCTCCCGCTATTTCCGTAAAGTTTCTGTAGCCTCTAGCCTGCAATATTGATGCGGCCATCATGCTTCTATATCCGCCGGCGCAATGTAAATAGAAATGCTCTTTTGGATTGATATCTTTTATCCATTCATTGATATAGGCAAGAGGCTTATTAAATGCCTCCTGTACATGTTCTGCAGAGTATTCCGTTTCTTTTCGAACATCTATGACTTTGCTTTCTCCGATCTTAATTCTCTTTGAAAACTCTTCAGCATCTATACGATTTACTGAGTCAGTTTCTTTTCCTTCTGCCAGCCAGGATTCAAAGCCACCTTTGAGATGACCCAGTATATTGTCAAAGCCTACTCTGCTTAGTCGGGTTACTGCGTCTTCCTCTTTTCCTGGTTCTGTTACCAGTATTATTGGTTGCTTCACATCAGCAATCAGTGAGCCGACCCAGGGAGCAAAGTCTCCGTTCAGACCAATGTTGATTGATTGAGGAATGAAAGATTTGTAGAACTCCGTGTTGGCTCTTGTATCTAGTACCAGAGCATTGTGGACTTCTGCAACATCTTCTAATTCTGAGGGGGTAAGCGGCTTAAGTCCATGATTCAAAACTTCGTCAAAGCTTTCGTAACCTTTTTTATTCAAAGCAGCATTGAGCGGAAAGTAAGCTGGAGGAGGTAAAAGTCCATCTGTTACTTCTTTTATGAAAGATGCTTTGTCTGGCTGATTCAGAGCGTAATTGGTTTTCTTCTGATTGCCCAAGGTGTCGATGGTTTCCTTCATCATGTTTTTTCCGCAGGCACTTCCAGCGCCGTGTGCAGGATAAACAATGATGTCATCAGCCAGTGGCAATATTTTATTCATGAGGCTTTCATAAAGCATACCTGCCAGATCTTCAGCTGTGATCTGACCAGCTTTCTGGGCCAGGTCAGGTCTTCCCACATCTCCGAGAAACAAAGTATCGCCACTGAATATGGCATAGTCTTTTCCTTCTTCGTTTTTTAAAAGGTAAACTGTGCTTTCAAGTGTATGTCCCGGAGTATGTAATACCTTGATGGTTACATTACCTAATTTAAATTCCTGTCCATCGGCTGCAATTATCGAATCAAATTCAGTCGTGGCTGTGGGGCCATATATAATGGGGGCTCCGGTTTTTCTGCTAAGATCAAGATGTCCGGATACAAAGTCTGCATGAAAGTGAGTTTCAAATATGTATTTGATTTTAGCTCCTGCTTTTTCAGCACGGGCTATATATGGTCCGACTTCTCTTAGAGGATCAATGATTGCGACTTCTCCTGCAGATTCGATATAGTATGCACCCTGTGCGAGGCAACCGGTATAAATTTGTTCAACTTTCATATCAATAATTAAGGGTGAAACAATACTTCTTTTATTATAATAAATAATCCAAGAACAAGTGTAAAGTAACCAAAAGCAGGTTTTAATTTATCCCCCTGTACTTTTTTTGATAAAATCGTACCAATGAAAATTCCGGCTAGCGCAAAAGCGGTGTAAACAAGAAGAAAATTCCAGTCAGCACTTAAACCTGCATATAGGTCACCGGTGAAACCAATAAGAGAATTCGCTGCAATAATCAGTAAAGATGTGCCAATAGAAACTTTCATCGGCAGTCCAACAAGTAGTACCAATGCCGGAATAATCAGGAAGCCTCCGCCCGCTCCGACAAATCCGGTAAGTACTCCAAGGATAAGTCCTTCGACAATGATCATTGGGTAATTAAACCTAACTGTTGCTGGATTAAACTCCTCTTCTGTTATGGTTTTGTTCAATTGCTTTTTGATCATGGAATAGGATGAAGCAATCATCAATATGGCAAAGGCAATCATGATCAATACTTCTTTGTTCAGTACAAAGCCTGAATATTCTGTAATTTTATCTGGCAGGAGAGGTACCAGAAATCTTCTGGTCAGGAATACAGACATGAAAGATGGTAAGGAAAATGCGATTGCAGCCCTGTAGCACAATTGCTTTTTCCTGAAGTAACTAATAGCTCCGGCCAATGAAGTAGAGCCTACAACAAAAAGTGAATACGCTGTAGATGTAACAGGGCTTAGTTTTAAAAGATAAACTAGTACAGGTACCGTAAGTATTGAGCCTCCACCACCAATAAGGCCCAGCGTGAGACCAATTAGTACCGCGAACAAATAACCTAAAATCTCCATAGCTTAAATTGAGATATTTACATATTTAAATAATTACATGTATTAAGAAAAAAAACTCAATCACATTCGCATTGAGCAACGCACTCTAAAATTTTTATGATGCGTTTTTCTTTTAATTCATAAACCATGTTTTTGCCCTCTCTCTGGCATTTGAGGATTTTCTTGTCTTTCATGGCAATCAGATGGTGAGATAGAGCCGCTTGCTCTATTTTAAGATGCTCCTGCATTTCGCCTACGTTCATCCTGGTATTCTTTTCAAGCAACTCAATGATGGACATACGCATAGGATGCGCGATTGTCTTAAGGACAGCACAAGCTTTTTCAAGCTTTTCAATACTAATTCCGGTTTTAGAGTCTGTTGTTGAGTCCATTCTGATAGCGTTGTGATTATTATTTAAACGTAAATATATGTAAAAAGTTTCATATGAAGAAAATTAGATATGATTTTGGGTTATAACCTGCAACCAAGAATTACAAAGAAGTTAACCGAATTAAATTTAGTTGTGTAGGGAGCATCTTTGTAAATATTGGACATAGGAAACTGATATCGTGCCACCAGATGAAAAAAAGCCTTTTTAGCGAATTTGTAGCCAAATGTCCCGCCGGCGAATGGCGCAATAACAAAGTCATTTATTTTTGATGAAGAAATAGCAAATTCTTCTTTTTTGGAAAGATAGTACATGGGTGACATACCAGCATGTAATCCGACAATGTTGGTTTCATGCAAAGGATAATAATTGAGAGAAACCGGGACCTCTATATAATGATATTTTACTTTGGCAATTTTGCTTACAGCTGTGCCATTAAGTCCTGCAAAAGAAATTGCATCCTTTCCCCCGAATGTTGAATAGGTTGGTTCTATTCCAATATCAAAAACTTTAGATATGCCTGGGAAAAAGGCAATTCCAAATGAGGGCGCAACGATAGCAGAGGTCTGAAAGGTAGAAGAATTGCTTTTAATATTAGAAATATTAAATCCTCCTTTCAATCCTAACGACTGACTGAATGAGAGAGTAGGTATCAGATGGAGTAAAATCAGGAGAGCCTTCTTCATAAATGTGAGTTTAAGAATGGAGATTTTGCCGAAATTGGGTTACACCAAGAAAATCAATTTATGAACTGGAAATCCGAGCTTGTGTTTGTCTTATTTAAGCTCCTTTAAAAAATTAAATTCAAAAAAAGTTGGAAGATTTCTGAGAAAATTAAGACACTGGCAAATAAAAGGCTATTCTCTTACCTGTTTATTTCTTTCAACGGATTCTTTTTTTTCTCCCAGGGCTTTTTCGTTCTGGACATCATATCATAGCTGATATACAACATGATAAGTAAAAACAGAAGAGCAAGAATCAGAAGAACTTTGTTTTTTTTCATGGAATATTTATTGGACTAAATCAATAATCTTCAGGATTGTGGATTACTTTTTAAAATATCATATAGATAAATATACTTTACTGGTTACCTTTGATCCAGTAGTTGTATTCATCTACAAATAACACTATTTTTTTCATAACCTGTATTAATTTCTTTTGTAAAATAAGAGGCCCCTTTTTGGGGCTTTTTATTTTTATAGCCCTTAACATCTCGATAAACACCTTTAAATACAAAATATTCATTGGTCTTTGAAAAGTCCTGTTAATCATTATAATCGTCAATTATTAGAAAATTTTAATGAATTGATTAAAACAGATATGTTGTTTTAATGCTTAATCCCGGTTAAATTTCAAAACAATAGTGTTAATTCTTAATTTTGCCTTTAACTTAAAATATTATCAAAAAATGAAACGATTAATTTTTAACCTTTTACTTCTATTTTCGGTAGCCTCTCTTAGTTCCTGCGGGTATAATACAATGGTAGAAAAACAAGAAAATGTGGAACAACAATGGGCTCAGGTTCAGAACGTATACCAAAGAAGGCTTGATCTTATTCCAAATCTTGTAAATACAGTTAAAGGCGCTGCAGATTTTGAAAAAAGTACATTAACTCAAGTAATTGAAGCAAGAGCAAAAGCAACCTCTGTAAATGTGGATGCGAGCAAACTTTCTCCGGAACAAATTGCAAATTTCCAACAAACCCAGGATCAATTGTCTTCTGCACTTTCTCGTCTTTTGGTTTCCGTAGAACAATATCCTCAGTTACGTGCCAACCAAAATTTCCTTGAGTTGCAAGCTCAGTTGGAAGGTACGGAAAACAGAATATCTGTAGAACGCAGAAATTTTAACGAAGCGGTTATGGATTACAACGCTTATATTCGGAAATTTCCTCAGAATATGATCGCGGGTATGTTTGATTTTGAGAAAAAAGGATATTTCCAGGCAGCGGCCGGAGCAGAAAAAGCACCTGAAGTTAAATTCTAAAAATGTATGGCAAAATCCTTCTTTTCTGAACAGGAACAGGCTGCAATAGTATCGGCCATTAAAGAAGCTGAGAAAAATACCAGCGGAGAAATACAGGTGCATTTGGAAAGCCATTGCAAGGAAGACGTTCTTGACCGTGCAGTGGATGTTTTTAAAATATTAAAAATGCATGAGACCAAGCTGAGAAACGGCGTTTTGTTTTACCTGGCTGTTAAAGATCACAAATTTGCAATTCTGGGTGATGCTGGTATCAATTCAAAAGTTTCTGATCATTTCTGGGACGATATTAAAGTGATGATGCAGGATAAGTTCAAAGACGGAAAGTTTACAGATGGCCTTTGCCAGGGCATTATAAAAGCTGGAGAACAGCTGAAAACTCATTTTCCTTATTCAAAGGATGATATTAATGAGTTGAGTGATGATATTTCTTTTGGAAAGGATTAATAAATGGAAGTAGTGAAATTGTACAGATATTTATTAGTCCTTTTATTTTCTCTCGGATTTTCTAATTTTCTGATTGGCCAGAACGATATTCCAGAAAGACCATCTCCTCCAAGGTTGGTAAACGACTTTGCCGGAATTCTTTCTAATTCAGAAAATCAGGCTTTAGAACAAAAGCTTCTGAATTATGAAGACACAACTTCAACTCAAATCGCTGTAGTTATTGTAAAGTCTATAGGTGATTATGAGGCGGCAGATTATTCTCAAAGACTGGGTCAAAAGTGGGGTGTCGGAGTCAAAGGTAAAAATAACGGAATCGTTATTCTTGTAGCAATGGAGTCTCATGACTTCTTTATTTCAACAGGCTATGGCATGGAAGGGGTAGTTCCTGATGCAATGGCGAAAAGAATTTTTGAGGAAGTAATCAAGCCGACTTTTCGTGAACAAAGGTATTATGATGGTCTTGATGAGGCTACAAACATTATTATTAAACTGGCCTCAGGTGAATATAAGGCTGAGCCTAAGAAACAGGGAGGTCGCAATAAATTTGGAACAGCGATTATTTTAATCATCTTGTTCTTTATACTCTATAGTATATTTAAAAATAAAGGAGGCGGAGGTCATACTACATATTCTTCCAGAGGACCGTTCTATGGCGGTGGTGGCTGGAGTTCTGGCGGCGGTGGAGGAGGCTTCGGTGGTTTTGGCGGTGGCGGCTTTGGCGGTGGCGGATCCGGCGGTAAATGGTAAAAATTAAATCTGCATGAGAAAATATTTTCTGATAATATTTCTGGGACTTTTTTCAATCCTGAATCTAAAGGCTGATATACTTTCAAGATTTCCTGAAAATAGCTTTGTGTTTGATAATGCAGATTTACTTTCGTCGGAACAAATTGTTAGTCTTGAGAAGCATTTGCTGTATTTAAAAGATTCTTCAATTGCGGAGGTAATTGTAATTTCAGTTGATTCTGCAGTTCACACCGATATGGAGCAATATGCAGAGCAGCTTTCAGCAAAATGGATCAGTGAGAATAAATTAAATCCATCCAATATCATTTTTATCCTGGATCCTACTGACAGCAAATATGCTATTATTCCATCCAAAGAATTATCTGGGAAAATTGATATCGATCTTTTAAAGAAAATAGAGGATCAGTATCTTCTTCCTCAGACAAGAAAAAAGAATTATTATGAAGGAATAGACAATTCAATTTCTCAGATCAAACTGCTTTTGTCGGGAAAAATGGAGAAAGGTGATTTACACGAAAGTTATAGAGGGCCATTTTTCATATTTGTTACCCTGATGGTTTTATTTTTTGTTTTGTTTTTTCCCATTCTGCAATATAGAGTGGTGCTTCAAAATCATTTCAGCACAAGAAAGCCTGGTTTTTTTACGAGTCTGATGCTCATGAACACTTTTGGTGCGCATAGAGGAGGCTTCGATGCTTTTTCCAAAAATCAGGGTGCTTATGAAGCCAGAAAGGCTGCTTTGCTCAGAGGGGGCGGGGGAGCTGTTGGTGTCTGGTGATAGGCATTATAAACAGTCTGCGTTTTAATGTCCTATATATCAGCGATCTAATCTTTAGATACTGAAGCTTAAAAATCCACGTTTAAGTTCTGGTTTAGAATTAATGTATTCAAAATATGTCTTATAGAAAGCTATACATTTAAATTCGTAGCTTTACATTTTGATTAAGTTTATGGTAGTAGATATTATTTGGCATTTATTGATAGGAGTGGTAGTTAGTTTCGCAGGGAGCATTCCTTTGGGTACTATAAATCTTGGTGTTGTTCAAACCACTGTTTCTGTCAATCTCAAAGCAGGCCTTTACTTTGCATTGGGGGCAACTTTGATAGAATTAATTTATAGCACTATTGCCATTAAGTTAATTGGTGTTTTAATGACACAAACCCATCTCGACTCAATCATCCGCATGGTTTCTGTTCCGGTCTTCCTCTTGGTAGCAGTGTATTATTTAAGGAAAGAGGAAAAAGAAGGAGAAAGCAGGGAGTTAAAAAAAGGAAGGAGTTTTCTGAACGGAATTTTTCTTGGTGTTATCAATCCCTTACAGATTCCTTTCTGGGTTTTCTGGGGCTCTATTTTTATGAGCAATAAATGGATTGCCAAAGATGATTTTCTGCTTAATGTATTTATAGCAGGTATATGCATTGGTACTATACTGGTACTTACGCTTATTGCTTTTCTTAGCCACTCTATTGCGGCAAAGGTTAATCTGAAGAGCCAGTTTGTAAACAAACTAATCGGTTATGTGCTGATAGTTTTAGGTGTATACCAGCTATGCGATTTAGTTTACAAATTTATTTAAGAAGCTAATCATCATCTCATTTGATGAGGTGATGTGGTCTTCATTACGCAATTCTTCTGCTGTCTGAATGTAGGGTGCTTTTACAAGTTCCTGACCACAGTTGGCTATCATTTTATCTATACTGCTTGCCGTCACTTCAAGATGAAACTGAAATGCTGCAACATTATCTCCGTATATAAATCCTTGATTTTCGCAAGCTTCACTCGAAGCAATTCTTTTAGCTCCTGAAGGAATGTCGAATGTATCACCATGCCACTGGAATACGGTAGGTTTGAGCTTGAAATCACTAAATAAGGAATTGTTTTTAGCTTCTTCAGTCAAGTTCAAAGGTAGCCAGCCGATCTCCTTTTCTTTATTTTTATAAACCTTTGCCCCCAATACATCCGCAATTAGCTGAGCACCCAGACATATGCCAAGTACTTTTTTATTTTTATCTATAGCTTTAGCAATGAGTTCTTTCTCCTTCTTCATCCATGGGTATTGCCTTTCATCGTAAACTCCCATAGGGCCACCCATTACAATCAACAGGTCAAACAGCTCTACAAAAGGAAGCTTATTGTCTTCATAGAATTTAGTTGCAGTGAGTCTGTTATCGGGTACTTTTGCCCATTCTTTTATACATCCAAGCCCTTCAAACTCTACATGCCTTAAATAATGAATGTTCATAATAAATTATTCAATTCTAAAAATCAGATTTTTCAAATATACTATTTGGACGGGAATTATAGATCTTGTGCAAGATTTATTTTGGACTTTTTACTGAAGAATCCACCTAATTCCTGCAAATCCTCTTATCCCCTGAATAGGGGCATAGTTGTAACTTGTATCGAACGTATATCCATTTGGATTGCTCACAGGATCGTTAACTCTTTTGTCAAAAGGATCTTCCGAACGTAGCAAAGAATACTTTGGCAGATAGTTCAGAAGATTCTTAACTCCCCCATATACTTCAAACTGCTTGTTGATTTTTTTTGTGACCTGAATATTCTGAATACTGTACCATGGTGAAACAGAAGGGCGATAGTCATTTGCCTGCACAGGAAGTTCCATTGGTCCTGTTACTCTTCCTGTATAGTCAATAACAATTCCAAGCTGATTAATTTTATATGTAACAGCAAACGTCCCGGAAACTTTTGGCGCATGCAGTTGCTGCACTCTTCTGTTTACCCCGTTGCTATCTTTTTGCACTGAATAAACATCCATCAATGTTATACCTGCGATGATTTTTAAAGGAAAGGAAAAACTGAAATCCGTATTTAAAGTAATTCCTTTGGAGATAGCGTGGCCATTGAGATTGTCATAAATGATTTTGTCCGGGTCTGTAAGAAAGTCTCCGATGATTTTATTTGTGAAATAGGTGTAGAACACACTCAGATCAAGGCTTATAAATCCTTTTTTGGTGTTTATGAATTTCTGATAATTAAGGTTTGCATTATATGATTTCTCGGGCTTGAGTTCATGTGAAATGACAACTTCTCTTGAGCCGGTCAAAGCCGCATGATCTTCAGTAAAGAGGTTTACTGTTCTGTAGCCATTGCCACCGCTAAGCCTGATGATATTTGTTTTTGAAAGATCGTATTTAAAACTGAGTCTAGGTGTTAAAATGGAACCATGAATGGAGTTATAGTCATATCTCAAACCAGCAAGGCTTTTAAGTTTGGTGTTTATAGCAAACTCTTCCTGCACGAATATTCCTGGGAGAAATGTCTTCTGCGGTTTGTTTATAGGATCATTTGTATCGGATGTCCTGGTCCCGGGTGTATTATCATCATAATAAATATATCGAAAAGGCAAACCAACTAAAAGATCATGTCTTGCAGAAAGTTTTTTGTCATACAAGAACTGAGCAAACCCTATATTTTGCTGGGCAATAAATGGTATTATACCATAGGCCGAATTTTGATGATGTGAGTTTAGTGAGAACTGAAATGTTATCTTTTCTTTAAGCGGAAGCTGGTAAACTCCAATCAACTCATATCTTTTTGTATATATAGATTCTCCGTAAACACTGTCCGTACCACGAAATTTATTTTCATAATTTACCTCACCTCCCCAGCGATCTTCATAGATATATCTTCCGGCAATAGATGCCAGTCTGTTATTTTTCCTTTTGAAATTCCATTTGTTAAAAACAGAAACTCTGTCCTGAAGTGTCACATCTGTAAAGCGATCGCTATTGACATCAAGTTTATTTTTGAAGTTAAAATAATTGATGCCTAATAATGAAGTGGTTTTTCCAACATTACTTCTGACAGATACGTCCGCATTAAGCTCTCGCTGAGACGTACCGAAAACGTCAACAGTTCCGCGAGGAGATGTCGCCGGGTCTTTAGTGATGATATTGATCAACCCTCCTACGGCCTCTGATCCATATAGCGTAGAGGCTGGACCTTTAACAACTTCTATTCTTTGAACCATACTGTTAGGTATTCCGCTTAGGCCATAAACTGTGGAAAGGCTGCTTACTATAGGCATTCCGTCAATGGTAATCATTGTATAAGGACCTTCCATCCCGTTGATATGTATATCCCCGGTATTGCAGATATTGCAGTTTAGCTGAGGCAGTACACCATTGACAATCTGCAGGCTTTCGAACAGACTTGGCGTCGGGTTTTTCTTAAAGTAGTTTGGAGTATATACTTCTACAGGTATCGGAGATGAAGTTCTACTTACTTCTTTCATTGTTCCTGTCACAACGACTTCGTTTAGCTCTGATTTGAGTGCGTCAAGTTGTATGTCAAGTTTTTTGTTTTCACCGGCCTTTACGGTCACACTTCTTTCATAATTCTGATAATCTATCCCCTGTACTTTAATCTTATAGCTTCCCTCTGGTATCTGCGAAAAGATAAAATTTCCAAGTGTATCTGTCAACTGGCTTTGATTCAGATTTTCTATAATTACCAGTGCTCCGATTACAGGCTCTCCTGAGGAGTTAACATTCCCTTTTATATTGGATGTCTGACTCCAGCCTTCATTTCGGATGAGTAAAATGCTTGAAGCCAGTATAAAAAGGATAAATTTTATTTTTAGTCCCATTTAAATTAAAATTTTGTTAAATATAAACATAAATTTTAGATATATGTTAAACTAAAATTTAGGGTAGCCTAAAAAACTAGATAATCATAATAACCAACATCTTAGTTATAGCTTCTAATGAATCGATTAGCATTGACATTTTTTTAATGATTAATCCCGATTTATATTGTAGAAAAAAGAGAGAATGGATTTAGAGACCAGAATTAAAGAAGCTGAGACACGTCAGTTTAAGGCGATTTTTCCTAATACCGTGAATCATTATGATACCCTTTTCGGAGGGGCTGCCTTGGCCTATATGGATGAAGTTGCATTTATTACAGCAACTAGATTCAGCAAGCAGAGACTTGTTACTGTTTCAACAAATAAGATAGATTTTAAGCGACCTATTCCTGCCGGAACAATCATTGAGATAATTGGTAAGATTGAACATGTAGGGAACACAAGTATCCAGGTAAAAGTGGAAATTTTTGTGGAAGAGATGTATCACGAAAAAAGAGAAAAGGCTATTGAGGGCTTGTTTACTATGGTTGCAGTGGGAGAAGATAAGAAGCCAGTGAGGATTTTAAAGGATTATGATAGTTAAAAAAATAGAAGTAATGCAGTAATTTTTTAAAGTTATTACTGCATTACTTTTTTCATATACACTACTTTTTTATGAGCTTGATGTCTTTTACAAAAGTATCAGCAATGACTTCCAGGATGTAAATTCCTGAGGCAATGTCCAGGTCTATTGTAATCTCACCTTTTTCAGCAAGGGAAGTGTAAGTATTTTCGAATACCTTTTTCCCCTGTACATCAAAAATTATAACAGTTAGAATCTTCTCTCCGGCCAGGCTATATCTGATATATTCTTTGTCATCAGCCGGGTTTGGATAAACATAAATTTCATCGTTGATGCCAAAGTTGAGGCTCTTCACTTTACTAAAATCTGTCTTGCCATCCTTGTCCACTTCCTGAATTTTGTAATAAGTAATTCCTGAATTACCGGCTGCAACAGCAAACTGATATTCATTCAGTGGTTGATTTTTCGCAGGAACTTTTACCGGAATCGCACTCCATGTTTTTCCATCCTGACTTATAAGAATGTTGAAGTGGGATACATTTTGCTCATTGGAAGTTATCCAGTTTAAGAAGACTGTTTTTTCTGCCTGACTAACTTCAAATGAAAGGAAATTAAGGGGGGTAATGGTCACATCACAACCGGTTACTACCTGTGCTGAAGGAGATGGCGTTATTCCTTTGATATCAACATATGCAGTATTGATAAGGAGCCCTGTTACCGGACAACTAGCAATCTTTCCTTTCCATACATATTTCACAGAGTCATTCGCCAAAACAGGCCCATCAATTTTATTATATGTAACATTACCTGCGGTATTAGAACCCGAAATTGGAGTTGGTGTGCAGCTTGGGCAACCACTAAGATTTGCATCTGTTGCAGATACAAATGTTACCCCTCCCGGAATTGGATCCCTCATTACGACATCAAATCCGGAATCCAGCCAGGTGCTCCATTTTTTAACTGTAGAAGCATCGTTGTTGGTACTTCTCCACCCAGCATAGCCCGCAAGCTTTTGCAGACCTGTTTGGATATACTGAGGAGTTCCGGGCATTGTCACACCACTTGCTACCAGAGAGAAAGACGCTTTGTCTTCGAACAACTCCAGCTTGATATCTATATCAGTAAATCCTGCAGGGAATGCTGTATTGGTAGGAGCTGACAATAGCTGAGTATAGCCTGCTGCAGTATAACCATGATCCCATAAGCTTACCACTATTCCGTTGTATTCCTTTTTGAAACGTATCTCATACCACTTATTTCCGTTTTGTCTGAAAACAAGTGCATATATCTCCTGATAGGTGGCTAGATTAATGGTTGTATTAATGGATCCGTTTTTCCCATGTGAATATTTATGGGTCATAAGATTTGAACCTGTACTTCCACTAGCACCTGCACCGTTGATAATCATATTACCTCCGGTAAAAGTGAATGGATTGCCTTCCACCTGTTTCCAGTCAGCAGCACTTCCAATTGAAGATACAACTGTGCCGGATTTGTTTTTGTAAACTACAGTGTAAGTAATATCATCACCGGTTGAATAATTGACTTTATCAGCCGTTTTGGTGATGCTTGGATCTGGTATGAACACAGCGTCACAGCTAACTTTGGTTTTAGCTGTATCTTTTACCCACGGTTCATTGTCCGCTTTTGCATAGCCAGTGTTAATAATTTCGTCGGGTGTTGGCCCTGTTGGGCAATTGAAGTAAGCAGCATCTTTTACTCTAACCCAGAATTTGTATTCAATAGAATCATTTACCAGAAGCTGAGGGACCGTCGGCCAGGTAATTATATTTCCAGCCAAAGTACCTACGGGATAGCCAGTAATATATCCGCCAAAAGTAACACTTTTAGGAAGTGTGTCTTTAACTATGACATTATTAAGTTCACGTCCTGCAGCTGGCGAGGTACCTAAGATTCTTCTCCAGGTGTAGCCATCCCATTCTTCCACAAGAACATTGTCGGAAATTTTAGTTGTGGTTCCGCAGGCTTCAGGGTGATACTTATTTAGAGGCACATTAGGGTTGTTGGGATCAGACCAGTCATTGGTAATCAATGTCTGTAGATCATCTGAAGCACCTGTAGTGTTTAAGGCAGCCTCATAACTCCAGTCATCGCTAAAATTAAAGCTTCCGTTCGGATTGGTAAATACTCTTGCTTCCATGCGGGGAGGTGCGAGTTCTCCTCGGTGTATCATTTCCTTATTACCACGATATTCTGCCAGATGCTGTGTTACCGTAGTCAACGCACTAGGAAAGGTTATGAAGAATCTGTGATTGTATCCGGCTCCCGGAACAAGCGGTTGAACTCCCAATGTTGGAGGTGCCGTTCCAAATCCCTCGGCAGTACCAACAGCCACCTGCCATGCAGGTGGTCCGTTTTCCTTTAGGAAGTAGGAGACTCTGTAGTTTTTAAGGTTAATATAAGCTTCCTGTGCTCCGTGAAAAAATCGGAAATTCATTTTTAGTTCATTTGCCGGATTCGTAAAAGGCTGTAAGCCCATTGAAAAATGAACTCCGGGTCTTCCACCATTTAGGAAGGCCACGGAACTGTTCTTCACTTTAATTGTATAAACAATACTGTCACCAACCTGCACGATGCTTCTGTTTACAGATTTTACTATTGAAAGAGGCTTTTCATTGAGTATATCAACACAGTTTCTTTCCATAGTTTCAGTAATGTTATTTGGATATTCGTTGCTTGTCCATCCCGAACCATTGGTGGCTGTAATATTAGCAGAGTTGCAAATTCTGGGTGGCGCGCTGCTGTTTACCACTACTTTAAGGGTAATGGTATCCATTGTTAAACCTAAATTTGCCGGAAGAGCAACTTCAGTTCCCGCTACACTCCCTACTGTCCAGGTCAGGTTGCTTCCCGCCTGGGAAAAGGTAACGCCTACATTTCTTGGGCTTTGAGATAGAAAGGATAATCCTGTAGGAAGCAGGTCTGTAATTACAACCCCTGTTGCAGTGGGCTTTCCAAAGTTTCTGTACGTAATTTTATAAGTAAGCGTATCTCCAACGTAAGCGTAGGTTTTATCC
The DNA here is from genome assembly GCF_000426725.1 of Sporocytophaga myxococcoides DSM 11118. Classification (NCBI taxonomy): domain Bacteria; kingdom Pseudomonadati; phylum Bacteroidota; class Cytophagia; order Cytophagales; family Cytophagaceae; genus Sporocytophaga; species Sporocytophaga myxococcoides. The sequence goes on from NZ_AUFX01000012.1 coordinate 26,040, forward strand.
ACTGACTTGTAAATCTTCATATTCGCTTCAGGTGCCATGTCAAGAGGATCATGCCAGTTTCCTGTAAGTACCATCATGCCGAGAAATCTGAAGAATTCGTGAAAGTACAAAGGGTTTGAATCTGTATATTTTTGAGCACCGCCGTCTGCTCCGTCCCATGTTATTTCCAATTTTCTATACATTTCAGACATAAGTCTGAAATTTTGCACAGCTACAGCAGATGGTGTAAATGCACCAAAAGCTTTGTTCAGCCTGAAATACAAGCTTCCCATGTTGGCTCCAGTCGGACTATGATATGTTGTCATTGTAGATGGCCCGCAGATATCAAGATTCTGGGTGGGAAGTGGATACGGGGTATTGCCATATGACTGAGGGTCTAAAAGGAACTTCTCATTGTTTTTGGCGAAATCAAGTTCATATGTGTTTCCGCCAGGAATTACCTGATGGCCAGTAGGGGTATTGCTTGGGTCCCATGAAGTAGTAGGGTTACCATTCCATACATAATTTAGAGCAGTTCTCCATCCTACCCTGAAATCTTCACCATCGTTAAAGCTTGTAAAAGTAGCATTATTGGTTCCAGTCAATGCCCACCAGCCAGCAAATCCAACCAAACCCTGTTCTGCCATTTTTCCCATTGCCCAGTCACTTGATGCTTCCGCCCTTTGGTACTGTTTGATCAGCCAGGGAGACTTTCCTTCTGCCTGAAGCATTTCTGCAAAAGAACGGAAGTAAGCAGGTGCATAATAATCGATGTGTTGTTGGTCTCCGCCTGTTCTTTCGGGATTCATTCCCAGATATGATCCGCCCTGCGCCCAGTTAGTCAACTCAGTCCAGGTATCTCCACCTTTCATATAACCATCTAATCCGATTATTCCTGATACATATTTTTTCACCGGAAGTGATGGAGTGTAAAGCAAAGTATCAACCATTGTTGAGATGTATTTAATAGCTTCATCCTTATAAGTGATAGCTCCTAGTTCCGGGTCAATACAAATGGTTCCATTGTCACCCCATTGCTTCCATGCAACAAGCATAGCAAGAGCAATATCCACGTCTCCGTCTGAAGCGGAATTTCCTCCTAGTGCTCCTCCATAAACGTTAGTAGAAGGCCCGAAGGAACCGGCTCCGGAGATTCCAGGGCTATAAGCATATCCTGGAGAATTCATCACGTTGTCAATAAACCTCGTAGTCTTTTGAAACTGGCGGTCATGCATCCACATGTAATAGCCGTCATAGGTTTTTTTATCTCCCATGTATGCTGCTGCCAATAAATAATACCCGTCTGCTTCAACACAGGTACAATGCATTATAGGGGCATTAATGTTTGGCATTATGTATCGCACACCATTGACAGTCAGAGGGCCGGCAGTTGTTCCCTGAGTGACGTTATAAGTCATGTTGTTACATATCATCTGATATGCTTCCCTGGTCCGAAGCTCCAGTTCGGCGTGCGTCACACCAGCCGAATGATGATCAAAACTGGCGATCGTTTTAAGCGCACCCTTGTTGTATTCTTTAAACTGAGGGAAAGGGAAATTCGGATTCCCTGAATTGATGCTAGCTGGTACCTGAGAATAACCTTGAACCTGAAGAAGAAAGGCACTTATAACAAATAGTAAAAGTCTCTTCATTGATGTATTTAATTTTTTTGAAACCTTGAATCAGTGTCGCCGTAAAAGACAGTGAGTATAATTTGTTTTCATATTCTTTATTTAATGTGTTTTTAAAGAGTTGTTGTTACACTTATGTTACCCTGTCCCGGGTAACATAGGGTGTGACAATAAGAAAACGTTTCCCCCACCGTATTGTACTTTCCTAAGAAATTTTATCGCCGACCTTTATTTTAGCCAAGTTTTATCTTAGCTATATCCTACAAATACCCTTTTGCGGCGGATTAGTAAACAGACTTTTTCAAACTTTTTTGCCTCTTTGATTATTATTTATCCTGAAAGAATTTTATACTGCCTCGCATTGTTTTTAACTTTGTAATTCACAACGAGAATAGTTTGAAAGTAAAAGATTTAATAAGGCTTTATCAGGAAGATCCACTGGTTCAGATTCTCCATGATAAGATAAAGTCTGACAGCAATTTACGTTTCCGCCTGAAAGGATTAAATGGCAGTATGGATGCAGTAGTATCAGCAGCTATTTGCAGTTTAAGCCCTGGAAATCATTTATTCATTCTTCAGGATAAGGAAGAGGCTTCCTTTTTTCAGAATGACCTTCAAGTGCTTCTGCAAGACTTTAGTGTACATTTTTTCCCTAACTCATATAAAAGACCCTATAAGTTCGAAGAAACTGAAAATGCTAATGTGCTCATGCGTGCAGAGGTACTTAGTGCGGTGAATAACAGGGGGGAAGATAATTTTTGCATAGTCAGCTATCCTGATGCACTTACTGAAAAAGTAATCAATAAGAAATCTCTCAAGAGCAATAGCTTTACTGCCAATGTCGGAGAGAAAGTAGATCTTCAGTTTGTTACAGAACTGCTCTCCACTTATGACTTTGAAAAAACGGATTTTGTGTACGAGGCTGGCCAATATTCCATCAGAGGAGGGATTGTCGATATATTCAGTTACTCTCATGACTATCCGTACAGAATTGAACTTTTCGGGGATGAGATCGAAAGTGTAAGGACCTTTGATCCCAATACACAGCTGTCTGTTGAGAATAAAAAAACGTTTTCTATTATCCCCAACGTGCAGACCAAATTACTCCAGGAGAAAAGGGAATCTTTGCTTGAGTTCCTTCCTGATGATACCTCTATCTGGGTTAAAGATGTTGAGTTGACGCTAGAGATTATAGAAAGATATTTTGACAGAGCAACACTCTCCTTTGAACAGATATTAAAGGAAACTGGCGGTTCTAAGTTAATTACCTCCCCTGCTCAGCTCTTTGAAAACCCGGAAGAATTTAAAAAGCTGTTTGAGGGGTACAAGATTCTTGAGTTTGGAACAAGGTATTATTATGATACTGAAAATCTCATTGAATTTTCGTCTAAGCCGCAGCCGCCGTTTAATAAAGAGTTTAACCTGCTTGCTGAAAATTTAAAGTCATATCAGGAAAAGGATTTCACGAATGTTATTGCTGCAGAGTCTTATCATCAGATCGAAAGGCTGACTACAATCTTTAATGAAGTCGATAGGTTTCTGAAATTTCAGACAATGAATGCTGCGCTCAGGCAGGGTTTTATTGATGAACAGTTAAAGCTTGTTTGCTATACCGATCATCAGATTTTTGAGAAATACCACAGGTACAAAACCAAAGAGAAATTTTCAAAGTCAAAAGCAATGACTTTGAAAGAGCTGAGGACTTTGCACCCCGGAGATTTTGTTGTTCACTCGGATTATGGTGTTGGCCGCTTTGCAGGACTCGAGAAAGTGGAAGTTGGCGGAAGGCAGCAGGAAGCAATAAGATTGGTATACAGAGATGACGATTTGCTTTATGTAAGTATACATGCGCTTCATAAAATTTCTAAGTACACTGGTAAAGAGGGAACTCCTCCTCCCATCAGTAAACTTGGCTCCGGAGAGTGGGATACTAAAAAGAAGCGTGTTAAGAAACAAGTAAAAGATATTGCCAAGGAGCTGATAAGCTTGTATGCTAAAAGAAAAGCAGCTCCAGGGTTTAAGTTTGACAGAGATACTTTCCTTCAGGCAGAACTTGAGTCTTCATTTATATATGAAGATACGCCGGATCAAGCTAAAGCCACAGCTGATGTAAAAGCTGATATGGAGCTTCCTCATCCTATGGATCGTCTCGTATGCGGAGATGTTGGGTTTGGTAAAACAGAGGTCGCTGTTAGAGCTGCTTTCAAGGCTGCCACAGATGGAAAGCAGGTTGCAGTACTTGTCCCAACTACTATCCTGGCGATGCAACATTACAAAACGTTCAGCGAAAGACTTAAAGGCTTCCCGGTTAATGTGGAATATGTAAACCGCTTTAAAACTGCTCAGCAGATAAAAGAGACTATTAAAAGAGTAGAAGAAGGAAAGACCAATATCCTTATAGGCACACATCGTCTTATCGGTAAGGATGTGAAGTTTAAAGATCTTGGATTGTTGATTATTGACGAAGAGCAGAAGTTTGGAGTGAAGGTTAAGGATAAACTTAAGGAATTTAAAGTCAATGTGGATACGTTGACTCTTACTGCCACGCCTATTCCGAGAACTCTGCATTTCTCATTGATGGGGGCCAGAGACCTGTCAATTATTGCTACACCACCTCCGAACAGGCAACCGGTTACTACAGAAATTCATGCATTCAATGATGTTGTTATACGTGATGCTGTGAGTCATGAGTTGAAGCGTGGTGGACAAGTGTTCTTTGTTCATAACAGAGTAAAAGACATTGAAGAGATGGCTGATAGGATCAAGCGGCTCGTTCCAGATGCAAAAATGGGCGTGGCTCATGGGCAAATGGAAGGCGATAAGCTCGAAAAGGTCATGCTGAAGTTTGTGGAGGCGGAATATGACGTGCTTGTTTCAACCAATATTATTGAATCAGGTCTGGATATTCCTAATGCTAATACCATTATAATCAATTCAGCACATATGTTTGGCCTATCTGATTTGCATCAGATGAGGGGCCGAGTAGGACGTTCCAATAAAAAAGCATTCTGTTATCTTCTTACTCCTCCTGTATCTACATTACCGGCTGATTCAAGAAAGAGATTAAGTGCTCTTGAAGAGTTCTCTGATCTTGGCGATGGTTTTAAGGTTGCAATGCGAGACCTGGATATTCGTGGAGCAGGGAACTTACTTGGTGCGGAACAAAGTGGGTTTATCTCTGATCTTGGATTTGATATGTATCATAAAATCCTTGATGAAGCGATACAAGAGCTTAAGGAAACTGAATTTGCAGAGCTGTTCAAGAAAGAGCTGGATGCAAAAGATTTAAATAAGTCTACCGATTGCCAGATTGAAACTGACCTTGCTGTGATTATACCAGAGACTTATGTTTCCAATATTTCTGAAAGATTAAGTCTTTATTCTACCCTTGACAATATTAAGACTGAAGAGGAGCTTGAAAAGTATAGGGCATCTATCGTAGATCGTTTTGGTCCGCTTCCGGATGAAGTTAAAGATCTTGTAGAAACGGTAAGGCTTAGATGGCTTGCAGAAGGTCTTGGTTTTGAAAAGCTCACAATCAAGAACGGAACAATGAAGGGGTATTTTGTTCAGAATAATGATGCATATTACAAGTCGGATATATTTGGCAAAATCCTTCTTTTTGCTCAGAAGAACCCTAAAAAGTGTAAACTGAAAGAAGTCAATAAAAAGCCGATGATTGTATTCGAAGATATTGACTTTATGCATCAGGCAATGGATACTCTTCAAAAAATAAATCCTGTTGTTGTGACAGAGGTGGTGAAGTAAGAGATCCTTCTCTTATTTCATCTGCTTATTTCATGAGTCTTTTTGAATATTTATTTTTATTGTCGAAAAAATACACATAGAGTTCCATTCATTTTAGTTAGTTTTGAATCTGTCTTTTTTCAGTTTAAAATATTGTATAGAGCGTATTATGGAAGCATTAAATCCCCTTATAGAAAAAGTATTAACTGCAGAAGAGCAGCAGAAGCTCACGCCTGATGAGGTGTTGAAGCAACTTAAAGAAGGTAATAAAAGATTCACTTCTGGCACCTTAACTTTGCGTGATCATTCTAAGCAAATCAGAGATGCTGTCAATGGGCAGTTTCCTAAGGCTATTGTTCTTTCATGCATAGACTCAAGAGTGCCGGTAGAAGATGTTTTTGATAAAGGAATCGGAGATCTATTTGTTGCACGTGTAGCAGGTAACATTGTTAACGAAGATATTCTGGGTTCAATGGAGTTTAGTTGCAAAGTAGCAGGAGCGAAACTTGTTCTTGTTATCGGTCATGAATATTGTGGTGCAATAAAGGGAGCAATAGATCATGTCGAATTAGGGAACTTAACTACATTATTAAAAAAAGTGGAGCCCGCTATCCAGAATTGTAATCATTATCATGGTGAGAAAACATCCAAGAACTATGAGTTTGTGGATATGGTAATTAGAGAGAATGTTAAGGTTACTGTAGGCGCAATACGCGCGCAAAGTCCTATTTTAAAGGAGATGGAAGATGAAGGGTTAATTAAAATAGTGGGTTCTTATTATGATATGGATAATGGCCAGGTAACATTTTACGAATAGTATATTAACTTCTAATAGATAAAAAAAGGAGCATCTCATACAGATGCTCCTTTTTTATTTTAATGACCTCTCCCTAAGGCCCTCTCTCTTAGTAGAAGGGCTAGAGATGAGGTTTTATGTATTTAAAATGGGGATTAAATTTCTAATCTTATCTTCTATTATTTATACTTAGGAGTATGCTTATCTAAGAAAGTATCTACCGCTTTATTATAGTTTGCGATAAGTTTATTTCTTGTATCATTCAGACTATTATTCGTCATATTGAATTCATTCACACCCTGGTTGAATTCATTTACAGCTTTGTTATATTGATCAACATCTGCCTGAGTCCTTGCAGATTCCTTTTTTGTTTCAAAGGCCTTTTTGATTTTCAGATAGTTTTCTTCTTTAATATAAAAAGAGGTCAGGCTGGATATTTTGTCTTTGCTTTCGGTTTTATAAAATTCAAGCATCTGTTTGCAGGCATTGACAATGCTTCTGTCATTGCTAAAGGCTTTCATAGTGTCCAGAGTTGCAAGACCTTGCTCAGCATATTTTAGTAAGGTGTTTTTGTTTTGCTCAATTCCATTGACATTTTTGTTTTGAAGTGCATCAAGAAGATACGCCTCCTGTTTGTAGCTTTTGAAAAATATAAGGTAAACTTTTCTTTGATAAGTATTCACGCGCTGTGCTTTCTCTACTTTAGTAGTAAGCTCATCTTTGGTCTCTACTAGATTAATATTGTTCTTCGCTGCAAATTCTTTCTCAGTAGAATAAAGTTTTCTTCCTGCATCGTTCATCTTTTCATTTGCAAGATCCTGAGCTAAAAGATATGCTTCCATTGCATCATAAGATTGTTCTGCAATTTCTTCCATGTTCAGGATCTTTGCATAGTCATCATTAAGTACATGTTGTGTAAGTTTCAGGTATGAAACCGCTGAGTCTCTTAATGCCTTGTCCCCTTTAAAAGGAGGCATTGCTGAAATTTTCTTTATTGCATCTTTTGTAGATTGTATGATCTCTTTTCTTCTGTTTTCAACCTTTCTGGCGCTTTTCCCATGTGCTACGGCACTTGTATAAGACATATAGTCTTCTGTGATTTTTCGATTCAGTTCTCCCATGTAGGTCATGTATTCTCCCGCACTGGTGAAATTTTGCGCTTTGGTTGATAAAGCAAAAAGTATAGATACTAAAAAGAAAAAGATAACTTTTTTGATGTGATTCATAAACGCATTTTTTATTTATTATTTGAATTAATTAAATCTGTAATGATGGAATATGATTCCTCAATATAAATATCAGACTGGGTCCTTTTTAACAATAGATCATTTAGTTCCTTTTTGTATGGATCAGCCTGTAATACCTGGTTTTCATAGGACGTATTTTCAACCTTAAAAGTTATTGTAGTTTTAACAATTGATTTTTTTAAAGTCTTTAATGCAACCTGACGATCATCATTGTACTTTTTGAAATCAGGTGGGTATAAGGGAACAGGTGCTTGCATCCAGTCTGAATAGGTCTTGATAAATTTGTTAAGATCCTGGAAGGCTGAATTACTAATAATTCTTTGCTGACTGCTCTTTGATAACGTACTGATTGGCAATGCAGGTAATTGCTGATAGATAATTTTCTTATTTATGGAATCATACGGAAGAGCATTGCTGTAATTGGATTCCTTGTAATCAATAACATCAAAAATATCAGGAAGTGTTATATCTGGCTTCACTCCTCTGAGTTGAGCACTTTTGCCATTAATTCTGTATAGCTTTTCAATTGTGACTTTTAAAAAACCATGAGGAGAATTTGTGTTATCTAACTGATTAGGAGTTTTGCCAACTGTTGTATCTAAAGGTATAATGATTTGTCCGCTTGCTTTGCCGTAAGTATTACCACCTACTATAACCGCTCTGTTATAATCCTGAAGCGTTGATGCTAGCACCTCTGAAGCGGAGGCGCTTGAACTATTTACCATGAGCAGCAGAGGGCCATCATAAATTGTCCCTCTGTTCATGTCTTTAAGAACACTTGTTTTACCATCTCTGTTTTTCAAAGACATAAGAGGGCCTTCATCAATAAATATTCCGGCGAGGTTCATCCCTTCATATAAAGAGCCTCCTCCATTGTATCTGATGTCTAAAATTAACCCATCAATTTTTTGCTCCTTCAACTTGATGATTTCCTTAGCAACATCATTTGCACAACCATTGTTCAGATTCTCAAACTCACTGTAAAATCCTGGCAAAGAAATGTAGCCGATTTTCTTGGAGCCTGATAGAATCAGGCCTTTGACTGTATTGTCATCATTATCTAATTTCTCTTTAATAAGAGATACTGTAAGGATCTCTCCACTTGATTTTTTTATTTTAATATTTAATTTTTGTGTATTGGATTGGCCCATGAGCTCTTCTACTTCCTGTATGTCAGAAGCGGTGAGGTCCACTGTTTCTTTCCCTTCCCAATGGAGCTCAAGCAGCACATCATCTTTATTCAGTTGGCCTGATTTCCATGCTGGGCCACCGGGCACGAGGCTTTCTATGACGATGTTGCCGGTTTCACTTTCATCAAGGTTTATTCCAAATGAAAGTTCCTCCGAGGTTAAGAGTGATTTAAAATTTTGCCAGGTTGTCTTCGACATGTAGTTAGTATGCGGGTCGAATGCACTTGTAATTGCATCGAAATAAATCGATGCCACATAATTTTCAAATCCTTCTGGATGATCTAAGATTCTTCTGACTCTTCGTTTTTCAATGATTTTTGTTTTTTCTCTTGCCTCTGCTTCTTTTGTCAATAGATTATTTTGCCCGACTATTGAGCAGATATTGTACATTTGATTTAACACTTCAACAGTAAGATGATCTTTCCATCTTGTTTTTATATCTTCATCGAATTCTGAAAAGGGTAAGTGGGTAGCGGTGTCTATGGAAAGTTCCTTTCCTTTGATAAATGTAATAGGCTTTGATAAAATGTCACTGAGTCCTTTCTCCGCTTCAGTCAGTCGTTGTCTGTAAATTGGTATTACAACATCCAGAAGCTTCCATGTTTTTCCTTTTAATTCGTCATCTATTTGATTTTCAAAAGACTTAAGTATGCGTATATCCTGAGATGTGAAATAAATAGCTTCAGGATCCATCAGGTCAATTAACTTTGAAAATGATTTGCTTGAAAGCTCGTCATCCATTTGTTTTTTTGAATAGTGATTAGAACTGAGGGAAGTCTCAAGCAGTTGTGTTTCTTTTTTTAAATTGAGTGCTTGAGCTGTCACATCTGTATTCGAAGCAAAGGTTGATATGATAAAAATGGAAATTACCCAGAAGTTTTTCATTTAGAATGATAGATTCGTCTAATCAAATTTAACAATTTTAACACGTATATTTTACGAGTCATTAATACTATATTGCTACAATATTATCTGAAATATTACTTACAAAATGAGAGAAATCAGACAACAGGTTCACGAGGGCGGAGGAATGTTTTTTATAAGAATAGGTGATAAGATATTGGCCAAATTGGAGTATTCATTAAAGTCAGAACATTTAATGACAATAGATCATACAGAAGTTGACGAAAGTCTTAAGGGCGAAGGCATTGGACATTTGTTAGTGGAAAAGGCAATTTCATTTGCAAGGTCCAATAAGATGAAAGTAATACCCTATTGTCCGTTTGCAAAGGCTATCATAGATAAGACAACGGAATTTCAGGATGTTATTTTAAAATCATAGTTAAATTTCTTAAATTGTATTAACTAGGGGAAAAAAATAATATTTTAATGAGAGCTATATTCGTCATTTCACTTTGTCTTTTATTAAGCCCGCTTTATGCGCAGAAAATCAACAAGGTACTAATATGGTCAGAAGAATTCGATTATTCAGGTTTGCCTAATCCTGAAAAATGGGATTATGATGCTGGCGGAAGCGGATTTGGTAATAATGAGCTGCAATATTATACTAAAGATCGTTTGGAGAATGCACGTGTTGACAACGGGAAGCTGATTATTGAAGCCAGGAAAGAAAATTATTCCGGAAAGAAATTTACTTCTGCAAGAATAAAAACTCTGGGAAATGGAGACTGGAAATATGGCCGATTTGAGGTTAAAGCTAAATTGCCTACAGGCAAGGGAATCTGGCCAGCGATCTGGTTTTTGCCAAGTGAAAGTGTCTACGGTAACTGGCCTTCAAGTGGAGAAATAGATTTGATGGAAAGTGTCGGTTATGACCCTGACAAAGTATTTTTTACAACTCACACAGAAACTTACAATCATAAGACGGTTGGGGGCAGAGGAAGTAGTACTGAGCTGGTAGCTCCTTATGACAATTTTTATACTTATGCATTGGAATGGTATGCAGACAGTTTAAGGTTCTATGTCAATGATGTATTATATTATTCTCTTGACAGAAAGCCAACAGATACTTATAAAGAATGGCCTTTTGATCAGAAAATGCATCTTATTTTAAACAATGCTGTAGGGGGCGACTGGGCAGGCTCTCAGGGAATTGACTCAACAATTTTTCCTCAAAAATTTGAAGTAGACTTTGTTAGAGTATACCAATTCAGTGAGGAAAAATCGGAATATGATTTATTGGTACAACAGGTAGCAGGCGGAACTGTAAATGCATCATTTCCGAACGGAAAGGTCCCTGCTAACTCAGATCTTACAGTAGAAGCCGTACCAGCTCCTGGCTATGAGTTTATAAAATGGGAAGGAACATACCAGGATCTTGATAATCCTCTTCAATTTAATATGGCTGTAAATACAACAATAAAGCCAATTTTCAGAAAGAAGGGAGAGATGATACAGAATGGACAATTTGATGCAGGGTTTTTCAGATGGTCTCAGACGGTGCCTTCCAGCCTCGCATCATCTACAATTGATCAGGGAGAAATAGTATATAATATTTCTAAAAGCGGTACCAATGCTTGGGATATACAATTTTCGCAGGATGGACTTTTAGTAGAGAAAGGCAATTCTTACACTTTAACATTTGATGTCTGGGCTAGTCAGCAAACATCTTTTACTGCTAGTGTGGGGATGAGCAAAGATCCCTGGACTGTTTATTCCGGAGCAACGCAGACAGCAGGATCTACAAAGAAAACAGTTACCTATACTTTCACTATGTCTGCCGCAACAGATCCTGAAGCAAGGATAATCTTTGATCTGGGCAAAGCCTTGGGTAGTTTGCACTTCGACAATGTAAGCCTGGTGAAAAATAACGTACTAAGCACGTTTAATCCTTTGGTGAAATCTAAAGTATCTGTTTACCCTAATCCTTCAGCTGATAAGATTTTAGTTGAATCAGATGTTCTTATGCGCAACATTACTATTTACAATCAATCAGGAATGATTGTATTTGATCAAAAGAACACTCGTGATTACAAAATTGAGATAGCTACAGCTGGTCTTCAAAAGGGCGTTTATATTTTAGAAATCGAAACCGGGGAAGGTATCATCAAGGAAAAGGTTATAAAGGAATAGATTTAATGCGGTTGAAAATATACACCAAAAAGGTCCCCTCAGATAAATTTGAGGGGACCTTTTTGGTTATAAGTTGTTTTACAATTATTGCTTAACAATTCGCTTTTTCCAGGCTTGATATTCTCCGAAGACTTCCAGAATGTATATTCCGGGAAGAAGATCTGATCCAACAACGATAGATTCATTACCCTGGTGTGTGAAGCTAGTTACCTCGGATCCTTTTGTATCAATGATTTTTATGTGAATTGTTTCTCCTACCTTTATATTTGTCTTTATTGTAAAGGATGCTGAACTGGGATTAGGATATACTGCTAGAACATCTTCATCAGATCCATTGGTCTCTGCAAATAAAATCTTGGTATATTCAAAATTTCCATTAAAGTCAACTTGTTTTATTCTATAGTAAAGACCAATAGCTTTTACCGGATCTGAAAAACTATAATGAAATATTCCGGAAGCATTACCATGTGCATTTATTTTGCTAACGGGGATAAAGTTAATTCCGTCAGTAGATTTTTCTACAAGAAAGTAGTCGGCATTTTTTTCTTGTGTTGTTCCCCAATTTAAGTGATTGAAACCATTATTATTCTTAAGATTGAAATATAGATATGTAACAGGGAGTGCGCAAACTTGTGTTACGTCCTTGATCTTTGTTTCAATTTTGCCAAGCTGAATATCATCCATTGCAAAAGCAGAAGGCTTGTTGGAGGTTAGGTTGGGTACTCTTAATTCTACTGTTGTGCTTGTCGAAGTTGCCTTGTAAGTATATCCAAAGTTTGTCCAGTTTGTATTTAAAGGAAGAACAAATCTCTTAACAAAGGAATTGTTAATATAAAGGTCCAGTTTGGTTGTCTTAGCTCCAACACCATATGGTGAAGTCTCAAGTGTGTCTGGAGTGGCCTTTGTGAATTCTTTGTGAATATTTGCAAGCCAAACAGAAAAACCTAAATCATCTCCAACAGTAGTGGTAACGGTCTGACTAAAAACAACTGATTTAGAAGCGTCATATTTTCCACTTGCAGAAAAATAGTCATAAGAAGTTGCACTCCCTGTTGTATGATCTTGAACTGCTATATAGATTTTATCCTGTGTATTTGAAAATATTGCAGGACTTTTACCCACTTCATAATCTCCATCATTGAAACCATAATTTCCAACCTGATTTGTTCTATCAGACATATTTGTTCCATTTTTTGTGGAAGATGTGTAATCTGGATTAGGAACCAGGTTTCCGCGGACAAATTTAAACTCGGCTGTATAATTTTTTGTGTCAGCAATTGGCACTGCTGTTGTTGTTGAGTTGTTGGGGTTCGCTATAGTTGCTGAATTAGTTACAACTGCGTTTGTAGTGTGTGTCCATTTGGAAAAGTATCCATTTGTGGAAGTTGCATTTAAAGTAAGAGTTCCGGAATTACAAACTGCCGTTGCATCAAAATCATCACAGTCTTGAACTTCAATATCTATTGAAGATATTTGCCTTCCTGGAGAACCAAAGGAAATATCATCCATTGCAAAATCATTTCCTGCGTCGGCTCTGGAGATTTCTGATATCTTAATAGTCGCTGTTCCTGTTGTTGTTGCGGTATACTTATAGCTTACCTTTTGCCATTTGCAGGTTTCTCCGTCTATGGTAATTGGCGTAGGATTTACCAATGCATCATTAACGTAAAAATTTATCCGAGGCTGACCAGGTTTAGAAGGGTCAGTAATAAGGTAATCAGTATTATCAAATGGATCTTTACAGTCACAATATTCTGAATTTGCATTAGTAAACCAGGCTGCGAATTCATAGACTTGTCCAGCCACTAAAGAAACTTGCTGAGACCACATATAGGAATCCGTTAAAGGAACGCCTGTCATATTTTTAGCGGCAGCATCAGTAAAGAAAAGATTTCCCGTTCCGGTTGTATGGTCAGGACAAGGTTTTACTCCTGTATAACCATCATTGTTCGAGAGCACATAGTTATATAAAGAAAAGCTTCCATTTTGAAGCCACGTCAGACCTTTTCTATTATTAACCCCAAAGAATGTAGCAGGCGTCCCAACAACGGCACTGCTGGGATCAATAAATTTGTAATAAGAACTATAGGTAAATCCGGGGCTAGCATCCCCTACAGTGAACATTTCAAAGTCTCCATTAATTACTTGATTTCCTACAGGTACTTCTGCATCTACCTCAAGGGTATATTTTCCGGGACCGGAAGGAAGAAATACAGGAGTTTTAGAGTTTACATCGCTTATGCCTGTAGCACCTGACCATATAATAGAGCCTGCGGTTGTACCTGTAGCTCCTAATGCATTGAGGTTGACAGTTTGTCCCAGACAAATAATGTCTTTGTTGGTTTGGGCAAAAAGTACTCTTTTATTTATAATCTCTAAGTCGCTTTTATAACAAGCTGTTTTGGCTACGTCTGCAAGCTTTTCGGCTACCCTTACAACATATTGACCTGGCGTAGTAATATTTAGTGTATTCCCATTCTGAGCAGGGGCCGCAAGTGGCAGGTTGTCTTTAAACCACTGATAATAATAACCGTTTTGTAACGTCGCTGTAAGGGTTACTGCCGGAGATACAGGGACTTGATCTATTATATTGCTACCGGTACTGGAAGTAATGCTTGGAATGTTGACGTTTCCTGGCACACAGCAACTTGCCGAGGCTGTTGGTGCAACAGGGACATCCACCTTATTACACATTGTTGTAATATCCCAGTCAAGAAATGCTGGTCTGTTCGTTATAGCGGAATGCGTAATGGTAGTTGTTCCAAAAGTATAACTATTGTTGAAAGATGTTGTGGGAAAGGCTACAAGTCCATCAATTGGAGAAGTTCCAGCAGGGTTGGTTCCATCACTGTATATTACTGAAATAGTATCAGCACCTGAAGCTATTTCAAGCCCCGGATTGGTAGGGCTTTCATTTACCTGCATAGGCACAAGAAACGTCTGGTTATCACTGGTCTTAATAAGGTCACTGCATTTGAATGTATACCAGATGGAGGCACTTTTAGGAGTGGCTGTCGGACCTACCAGCACTTTTAAACGATACGTCTTCGCGGCGTCACAAGAGTATATTTTAACAGGTACTGTTATAGAATTGAGCTTAAAAGCCGTTGTCGAATTCACATTGACATAATATTTTGAAGTCAGATTGGTTGTGCCTGCGGGCAATGGATATGGCGTTGAGGCTCCCGCTGAAGGCCCCCCTGTCTGATCCACCATTTTTTGATAGCTTATTGTGACAGGTGTGGATAAGACAGTTTGGTAAGTAAAATCATAACCTGTTCCATACTGTGATCCCCCTACTGTCCACTTATAATCAGTTCCGCTTACTACTGGTGAAACAGTTAATTGAGGAGATTGATTTGGACATTGGTTTACTATTGAATATGTCTCACCTGTGCATTGTCCGAATACAGATGAATTTAAAATAGCGGTGATCACAAGCATTACTGACCAGATCAAAACCTTTTTCATAATTCGTTTAAATGTTAAATATCAGATTTCATTGTTTTAGTGAGAAGAAATGAGGCTCAATTCCCTATTTGGGGCTTTGACATACTAATCCTCTACCTGGTAAGTACTAATTTGGGCGTGAAAAGTAAACGCAGGATTTTTATAAATTCTAATATATGGTAGCTTCCCCTTTTGAATGTCTTGGATATGACTTTCAAGGGGGAGAAAATTATATTGTAGTTATGGCAATTATTCTTGGCTGACTATTATTGAAAACTGATAATAAGACGTAATGAAATTCTTTATTATAAGAAATTAACTTTGATTATTTCCTGATTTTATTGTTCAGATATTGTTATAACAACTTTTTAAAAAGTAAGAGTTGAAGGTATCATCATGGTTTTTTTCTTTAAATAAATGCTCTACAAAAGAAACATAAAAAAATTTAGTGTACTATTTGGCTTTCATATTGGACTGGTATTCTATAAAGGGAATGTGCAATTTCTATAGACACATTATTTAATTCTATTGAATTGAACAAAAGCAAGATGAATCTTCCTATTCATGTTAAATCGTGAATTCGTTCTCATAATTGTTCAATTCCTGTATCATTTTTTTTTATTAAATTTACAATTCAAAAAAATTTATAATGCATGAAACACATCTATCTTCTTAGTCTTTTATTTCTGTTAACATTTCAGGGAATAAAAGCAGCAAACATTTTTTCTAACCCTGGTTTTGAAAATGGCCAAGACTGGTGGGGGTTCCAGACTCCGGAAGGGTTAGCCACTATTGACTATAAGTTTGCCGATGCGCACAGCGGCAATTATGCAGCCCATATTAATGTTTTGACAGCTGCAGCTAACAATTATAATATTCAGCTTAATGCACCGAGTAACTGGGCTGCAGAAAAGGGAGCAAAGTACATCATTAGTTTTTATGCCAAAGCTGATAAGGATTTGTCTATCCATGTTGCGGCTCAGGATGGACCTCCTGGTTATACCTATAGAACCGGGTCTAATTACACTCTTAACTCTGAATGGAAGTACATCGAAATGGTTTATACATCTGATGTAGAAGGAGCAGGCGCTTTACGCTTCAACATATTTGTTGGTGCTGAAGCAGCTAATTATTACTTTGATGATTTTAACCTTGAAATCATTCCTGAAGTAGAATTAGGTACACCGGTACCTCCGACAGAAGGTGCTTACTATACAGACATCTACAGAAGTATGTTTAAGGAAATGGGTAAGTCAGAAGTGGCCATCAACAATAAAGTTGAAGCGGCTTTTCAACAACTGTTTCATGGCAGTCAAACTTCAGAAGCTATATATTTTGAGACCGGCACGGATATGGCATATATTGATGCTATTGACAGTAAAGATATCCGTTCAGAGGGTATGTCTTATGGAATGATGATAGCTGTGCAACTTGATAAGAAAGAAGAATTTAATAAACTATGGAAGTTTGCTAAGACATACATGCAACATAAAACAGGCCCAAGAGCTGGATATTTTGCATGGCAGGTTGATGCTTCTACTTTTGAAATCCTGGATCCGAATAGCGCACCAGATGGTGAGGAATATATGGTTATGGCTTTGTTTTTTGCAGCAAACAGATGGGGCAATGGAGAGGGGATATTTAATTATAAAGCAGAAGCGCAGCAACTTTTATCAGATATGTTAAACCTTGAATCCAGAAATGGTGGTGTGGTTGACCAACTTACAAATATGTTTGACGAAACTTCTAAGCAGGTTGTGTTCGTGCCTCAGGGTGATAATGCAGATTTTACAGATCCTTCTTATCATCTTCCAGGTTTCTATAAACTTTGGTCATTGTGGTCAGACACAAACAAACAATTCTGGGCTGACGCAGCGGACTCCAGCAGAACGTTTCTTTTAAAGGCAATGAATCCTAATAACGGACTTGTAACTGATTATATGACTTTTGATGGTCAGCCAAAGGTTGTTTCATGGAATACTAATTCAGGAAACTTTGCTTATGACTCCTGGAGAGTAATTTCTAACATTGCTATGGATGCACACTGGTTTGGTAATTCCTGGCATTCTGCTCAGGTAGATAAGCTTTTGTCATTCTTTAAATCACAAGGATCCAGTTATCCTGCTTTATATCACCAGGATGGAACACCAACAGACAATACACATACAGCAGCTGGTTTATATGCCATGAATGGCGCAGGGACGTTGGCTTCAAATAATATTTTTGCTTGGGATTTTGTAGACAAACTTTACAATCAGGCTATGCCAACAGGACAATACAGGTATTATGATGGATTACTTCAAATGCTTGGCCTGCTGCACGCTTCAGGTAAATTCAAAATCTGGAAGCCAGAAGGAGTAGTTTCTGCGATCAACAATCCAGCAAATACTTCAATGAAACTGAATATATATCCAAACCCTGTTCAATCAGAGAAAATCTCTCTTGCTTCAGATTTAGTTCTTAATGGTAATTATGAATTAAGAGATGTTTCCGGAAGAATTTTACTTAACGGTCTTATAGAAAATGGCAAAGCTGAAGTTCCAGTTACTGGTTTACAAGAAGGGCTTTACTTTGTTAATATAAAGGATGTAAAGAATAACTTCACAGAGAAGGTCATTATTAAATAATTTAGCTATATCTATACGCAGCACACCTATAATAGCTGCGTATAGATTATTTTAATGAACCTATAATTTTTTAACCATTCAGAACTAATATTTTTACCGTTCAATAAAGCATAGTCATTGCTCTGTCACCTCCTGTTACATGCCACAAAGGTTTCATTGTAATGCTTATTAGTAAACTCCTCTTGATTATTGCCTTCCATAATTTTAATTGAAGTATAAAAGTAATGATCAATCAGTCATAAACTTTTGAAGATTGATTTGATCTACTTTAAAAATTTGATTTTTTAAATTCTGAGAAATTATTGGATTGTAAAGTGAATATCTGGTTTACCTTTTAAAAAAGTTGGTGTAGTTAAAACACTTATGCATAAAGCTTATGGAATTCAGCATATTGAATACTGAGGGGATCACTATGTCTGAATTGTTGAGGAACATTTTCAAAATCAATAAAATATAAGGATCAATCACTCTGGGTGATCAATAAGCCATTCAAGACTCTTTAATATTAAGTAAAATAGGGTTTTTGCGGATGGTTGTGAAAAAGTATTGCTTAATAAAAATGAAAACAAATATACATATGAGATTTAAAGCATTTGCATTACTGCTTATACTAAACGTTGGGATGATCAATAACTTGTTGGGTCAAGTACCACTGGTATTTGATGTTGAAAACAGAACTCCTGCTGCCGGTTGTAATACTGCTGCTGGAAACACAAACACTTCTAATACCTATTTGCCAGATCCTTTTGCATTTACTAATGGTGGAAGAGTAGCGACCTTTGATGATTGGACGTGTAGAAGAAATCAGATCAAGTCTGATATAGAGCAGTACGAAATTGGTCCAAAGCCTCCAAAGCCTTCAAATGTCACAGCTACCTATACAAGTGGAAAACTTACTGTAAATGTAACAGTAAGCGGCCAAACATTGACATTAACATCTAATGTTACAATACCATCTGGTACAGGTCCATTCCCTGTTGTAATTGGAATGAATTCTGGTACTGGTTCATTATCGTCAAGTCTCTTTACTGGTGTTATACAAATTCCGTTTAATCATGATCAGGTGGTCTCTTATGGCGCAGGCTCAGGATCAATGAATGCAAATGATCCTTACTTCAAACTTTACCCAGGCACAAATATTGGTAAATACAGTGCATGGTCCTGGGGGATCAGCCGTTTAATTGATGGAATCGAAATCGTAAAATCTCAGATGAATGCAGATCCTAAAAGGATATGCGTTACCGGTTGCAGCTATGCCGGTAAAATGGCCCTGTTTGGTGGTGCATTTGATGAAAGGGTAGCACTTACTATTGCTCAGGAATCAGGTGGAGGAGGTATCAACTCATGGAGAATGTCTCAAGCTTATACAACCAGAACAGGTGTAAATGTTGAAAAAATTGACAACACTAACTATAGTTGGTTTAAGGCGAGCATGAAAAATTTAAATCCAAACACTCTACCTCACGACCACCATGAATTAGTTGCGATGATTGCTCCAAGGGCTTTGCTGGTATTAGGAAACCCAACCCAAGAATGGCTATGCGATGAGTCTGGTTATAAATCATGTATGGCAGCAGCAGAGGTCTGGAAAGCCATGGGCGTTTCGGAAAGGTTTGGCTTTATATTCACTCCAGATCATAATCATTGTTCTGCAGCACAAGCACAAAATGATGCGGCAACAGCTTTTATAAATAAATTCTTAAAAAACAGCACTACTGCAAATACAAATATAAGGGTAAATCCTACCAAAGGCACAAAGCAGGATTTGAGCTTAACCTCGGCCATAAACTGGACAGCTCCTACGATTACTTTTGTAGAACCAAACAACAACGCACCTAAGCCAACATTGACCTCTCCGGTTGCAAGCAACAATTTAGAAGCACCTGCTTCGCTCTTACTTTCTGCATCTGTGACAGATGCAAATAACAATGTTACTAAAGTGGAATTTTTCAATGGAACAACTAAATTAGGAGAAGACGCTACAGCACCATACAGTTTGTCACTGGAGGATCTGTCCGCTGGAACATATACATTATCTGCAAAGGCAACCGATGCAGAAAATCTTTCCGGAACTTCAGCTACTGTAACAGTAATCATAAATGCTCCTCCATTCAAAATCCAAAGAACAGCGATAGCTCCGATAATTGATGGCACTGACGATGCTGGTATATGGGATAACCCCAATATTTTATCTGTCATGGCTGGCAATACGTTAAGCGGTACGGTATCTGGACCTAGTGATCTTGGTGGCAGCGCAAAATTTCTATGGGACAATAATTATCTTTATGTCTTTGCTAAAGTTAGTGATAATACTAAGCAAAATGATAGTCAAAATATATTTGATGATGATGCTGTAGAAATTTATCTGGATATTAATAATGACAAAGCTACTACCTATGGCGCCAATGATGTTCAATATACCTTTGGATGGAATGATGGAACTACGGTAGGGGCACTGCCCACGGGTAGGTCAACAGCCGGTATTACTTATAGTGCAGTGAGCAGTGCTAATGGTTATGTCATTGAAGCTAGAATACCATGGACAACTGTACAGGGTAATCCTGCTTCGAATCAATTGCTGGGTATTGAATTCATGATTAATGATGATGATAATAGTGGTACGAGAGATAAGAAGCTTGCATGGAACTCAACTGCTGATAATGCATGGCAAGATCCATCTTTGTTCGGCGTGGCCAGGTTGGTCGATGAAGTGATTACGAGCATAGAAGAACAGAATTCTTCTTTGGGTATCCTTAGTTATCCAAATCCTTTCATCTCTGAATTTAATATTGAAGCTAAAGGATATTTTACTTACCAGTTGATGAACCAAATGGGACAAATATTGGATTCAGGTCAATCAAACGATAAAGCGTCACTTATGACTCAAAACTATGCAAAGGGTATATACCTTTTAAAATTTACTCAGGATGAGAGATCGAAGGTGATTAAATTGATAAAGGAGTAAAAGTTAACCTAAGTTTAGATTTAAATTAAACCTCTTAAAATAGCAAAACAAGGCGCCATCCTATAAGATGGCGTCTTGTTTTTTATTGAGGTCGTTATTTAATTTTTTCGGAAACGTTACCTTTACGGTTTTCCTTTGTTTTATACCAGAATTCGTTGAAATAATAACTGTCTATAAAGATGTTTAAAAAGGGAATAGTAAAATTGCTGTTGGGGTCAATTCTCACAGCTGGTTCGCTGCAGTTGAGCGCTCAAGTTCAGGATTCAGAACCTTGCGGATATGCTTCGCTGGAAGGCGGAACAACAGGAGGGGTAGGTGGTCCGGTAGTTGTACCTACTACTTTTGCGGAACTACAACAATATGCTTCTGGTACTAATCCCGTCATTATACTTATAGACCGGGAATTTAAAGGTCCTAATGTCTTGAAGCTAGGATCTAATAAAACACTTTTTGGTGTAGGAACTAAAGGCTTTATCAATCAGATAGGGGTGAGTATTCAGTGTCAGCATAACATCATCATTCGCAACCTGAAGTTTACAATGAAAGGTGTTCCTATTACTAATGATGGTGAAAACAAAATATCTGGATTTAACTTTGATCCTGATTGTATTGCGATTCAGGCCGATGATGAGACTTTGCCCGAAGCTCAGCGAAAGTCAAGCCATATCTGGATAGACCATTGCGAATTTTATAACGAGGATCCTACTGTGATGACCGATTATGACCGCTATGACGGGCTTCTGGATGCTAAAAACGATTGTCAGTACATCACCATATCATGGAATTACTTTCATGATCATCACAAAGCCTGCCTTTTTGGAAAAGGCAACTCTGATGATTATGACAGGAAGATTACCATGCATCATAACAAATTTGAAAATATAGGGTCTCGCATGCCCCTCATGCGTTTCGGCAAATTACATATGTTTAATAATTATACTACCAGATGTTTAGAAGGCAATGGACTAAATGTAAGAATTAATTCCAATGCATATCTGGAGAAAAACTATTATGAAAATGTAAAGAAACCACTCTTCGGAAAATTGTCAGAAGGTGGAAGGGCATCATTGAAGGATAATATTTTCAAAAACTGTGATAGAATGCCTGCCATTACACTGCCAAATGCTTTATCTCCAAATGCATCACCATTGAGCAACACTGAAGAGTTTGAGAGTAGCAGCTACATTCCTCCTTACCAATGTGCTTCCATCACTTACCCGGTGCTTGAGGTTCCTTCTAAAGTTAATCAGTATGTAGGAGTGGGAAAGGTTCTTGCGCCTTCTGTAGTTACAAGCTTAGTTGGTACAAAAGAAGATTTGGCCATGCAGGTTTATCCAAACCCAACTCAAGGTTTGATAAACTTAAATGGTATGCATACCTGGGTTTTATCTGATCTGCAAGGGCAAATTCTTTTGGAAGGTCAATCTGAGACAATTGATTTAAGTGGAAATAAAGCAGGTATATATTTTTTAAAATTAGATCATAAGGTTGTGAAAATTCAAAAGCAATAAGTGATTGTGAATTATCTATCAAAAGTATGGGCAATGGCAAGAGATGAAAACTTTCTTGGCACTGCCTGACTTATATTTCCCCCTTCATAAGGTCTAAGTTATTTTTTTTATATCATCTGCCCGATTAAGTTTTTGTTCCAAAGTCAAATGTTTAAGCAACATGAATTCTTCTGAAGTGTATATCTCTTTGAGAATGTTTTTTATATTTGGATTTGTAAACCTTTTAATTCCAAATGAATAAAATTAAGAAAATATTACTTCTGTTTTTTTTAGTTATAACGACATTTAAGTTATATGCTCAGAGTTTGGCTGAAGTGGATAGTGCCATTGTAAAAGATGGATCGGCTATCGATTTTTTTGGTTCATCTGTTAGTCTTTCTAACAATGGTAGCACGGCCTTAGTTGGTGCACATGGATTTATTGTAAACGGAAAACCAGATACAGGTAAAGCCTTGGTATATGTGCGCGAAAATGGGAAATGGGTTTTACAGGCTGAGCTTATAGCAGATGACCCTGAAATGAATGCCAGGTTCGGTATGACTGTGAGCCTTTCTTCTGATGGTAATACTGCAATTGTAGGAGCTCCTTACAAAAAAAATGACACTATCGAAAATGCTGGCAAAGTGTATATATTCAGTCGTACAGGTTCTTTGTGGAGCAAACAGGCAGAGTTTATATCCGGTGAAGCGACACAGTCTTCCGTTTATGGGTGGAGTGTAAGCATGGCAGGTGATGGCAAAACTGCAATTGTAGGAGCTAAAAGGGTTAGTTCAAAAGGAAAAGTTTACATCTATACTCGGTCAGGAAATACGTGGACTAAGCAAGGAGATATAATGGGAGAAAGCAACGGAGATAGTTTTGGAGAATCTGTATGCCTGACCAGTGATGGTAATACAGCAATGATAGGAGCATATTATAAAAGTCAACAGTTCAGCCAGCAAGGGGTGGTCTATGTCTATTCACGCACAGGGTCAGTGTGGAGCCAGATTACTAAATTTTCGGCAACAGATAAGAATTCTTATGATCGTTTCGGCACATTTGTGGATATATCTGGCGATGGGAATACTGCTGTAATTGCTGCTTCAGGAAAGGAAATAGATCAGATTAAATTCAGAGGAAAGATATATGTATTTGGAAAGTCTGGAAACACATGGACAGAGCAGGCAAGCTTTATTGATTCTTCCGGATTAGTTTATGACAATATGGGAAGATGTGTTATCTCTGACGATGGCAATATTATACTTTTTGGAAATGGAGAGAGAAAATTAGGGGGAACAGCCCGAGGTAAAGTATTTGTGTATGTCAGACAAGGAGCTAGCTGGTCAAAACTTGATGAAATCTATTCGTCAGAACCTGTAGATTATGACAGGTTCGGATCGTCTCTGGCAATTTCAGGAGATGGCAAAGTCTCTCTTATAGCATCTCCGACAAGAAGAACAGGTATAAGTTCACCAATGGGCAAGGTTTATTTTTTCGAAAATGATATAGTAATAAGTGGAATTAACAATGAAGAAGCAAGCAGTTATGAAATGACTTGTTTTCCTAATCCTACAGATGGTTGGATAAAATTGGCATCAGGAAAGATAAAAGGTTCCATTGAAATTGAAATGCTGACCTCAGAAGGACATCCCATAAGTAGAAATAAGTATAATGATATGTCAGATCTTTCATTGGAGCTAACCGGCCCATCTGGTCTTTATTTCCTTAAGATTTTCGGTGCGAATGGAGAGCAGTGTGTATTGAAAGTTATAAAGGAATAATCGCTTTTATGATTAGAAGAAATGGTAAAAAGGTGTGTTCATTCTCTTTGCTCTAGAATGGGCACCTTTTTTTACTTTCCTTTCGATTCTTTGGTTTCATAGTCGTTGCAGGACTTATTGATAAAATTTCTGGAAAGAAAATTCAGGGGAAAGCATCTCCTTTTCGTTCTTGCTTGTTTCTAATTGAGCTTCATTTGCATATGCAAACATACGTTGTTCGTAGTCTTGTATGGCTGCTTCGATAGTTGCATACTTTCCATTAGTAAGATTATCGGATAGAATTAATGCATCCAAAAGTCCAATGTTTACTCCTTGACCTGCAAAGGGCGGCATTATATGTGCGGCATCTCCAATAAGTGTGATAGGCAATGGACGATGATTATTCCAGGGTTTGTCTAATGAAATTTTTCTGGTTGGCCATTTAACAAAAGCCGCAGTTGAATTGAACAATTGTCGATATGATTCATGCCAATGAGAGAATTTATTGGAAAGGAATGAGACAATACTGTTTGTATCATGAAATTTTAAGTCATTTTCAAGTGGCCATTCTACTGGCATTTTAAAAATCACACTGTAACTCAGAAGGCTGCCATTTTTAGGATTAGCGACAAGCAAATTACCTTTGTGTGCTGTCATCAATATAGTAGCATCACATAGCTGATAAAATTGCGGACAATTTACTTTCGGCTCGGAAACGTCACCTTGTAAAATCAGTGTTCCAGTATATTCGACTTCGGCATCCGTAACATATTTTCTTACTGCAGACATTCCGCCGTTAGCTCCAATAACAAAATCTGCTGTTGCATTAATGTCATTATCAAAATGTAATAGCCATTTCCCATTATATTCTTCAAGCCCTGTAAGCTTCTTATTCCAGACAACAGTTTCACTCGTTAAGCTTTCGAGCAAAATTTTTCTTAAGTCGTTTCTATTTATTTCAGGATTGTCATATTGATCTTCAGTGGTTGGTTTTCTAGAAAACAATACTTTTCCTTGTTCATTGGCTATGGTCCTTCCCATGGGGTTAGCCAATGCATAATATTGTTCAAGCAATCCTGCTTTTTCCAATGCATCTTGTCCTGAGCCTTTATGTAAGTCAAGAGTGCCACCTGAAATTCTTGTAAGCGCGTCTTTATCTCTTTCGTATACTGTTACGTCTATTCCTTTTTGTTGAAGTAATTTAGCCATTGTAAGACCTACTGGTCCTGCTCCTATGATGGCTACCTTTTTATTCTTTAATAAAAGATTGTTCATGTTCCGTAAATTTATTTTTGACAGCATTCATGAATTCAGCTAGAATTCTTTCTGTTCGTTTCTCATGCGAATAGCTTCCTCAGTTCTTGGAATAAAATTCTCTCTTATGTTTGTTTCGGCTGTAGCTTGAACCTCCTCAATAAACGTTCTTAGTTTTTTGTTGTAATCTTGAAAAGCCAACTCAAAATTTCCACTGTATTTTTGCAAAGCGTCTGCTAATGTGGTTGCACCACATATTGATAAAGACGCCCCCATTCCCGCAGCTGGTGATGCACAGTAACCAGCATCTCCCACCAGTGCCACCCTCCCTTTTGTCCACGAAGACATTTTTATTTGACAGAATTTATCGAAATAAAAATTTTGTGCATTCATCATTTCGTGCAGCAGCTCCTGGGTTCTCCAGCTTTGATCGTCAAACTGTCTTGAAATGATTTTTCTTTGTTGTTCGACATCACGATAGTCATAGGGAATTTCGTTTTCCGAGAAGAAACAAAAAATTATATCAGTCTTATTGTTGTAGGCATTGAGAGTAATGGCCTTATCAGGAACATTAAACATTTGCATTGTTTTTTCCTTTATCAACAACTTGTTTACGATTGTAATAGAAAAATATGCTTCAAGAAAATGAGAGTATTCACTTTCGTTTCCGAACCAGATTTTTCTTACACCCGAATGTATACCATCGCAGCCAAAGACAAGGTCAAACGCTTCTTGTGAACCAGTTTTAAAAGTTACTTTTATATCATCTTTTGATTCGGTTAATGCTATGATACTATTGTTGAAGATAAATTCAACATCATCCTTTAACTCATCAAAAAGAATACTTATAAATTTATCTCGTTCAATTTCGATTTCATCATTGGGTAATTCATTATTCTCAGATTTGAGCGATATTGAGCCTACCGTGACATCAACTGCATTTTTAAATTCAATCATTTCCACATTGAGTCTGTTTGATTTTAATTGCTCAAAAACACTCATGCGGCTAATGCTATCTATAGCTTTCCCACGAAAATCAATAGCGGCACCATTAGTTCGAGGAGCATTTGCAATTTCAACAACAGTTACTTTGTAGCCTATTTTATTCATCCAATAGGCAGTTGAAAGTCCGGCGATGCTTGCTCCAGAAACGAGTACTTTTTTATCTTGTAGTAATTCCATTTTTAACGGAGTTATCTTTTAACCATTGAATGATTGGAATCACAAAATTCAGGAAAGTTCTTTAGGTAGGATTGTAAAAAAGCGACAAAATTGTTGTTTGTAGGATGTTAGTTTTTTTTTGCTTTTCGCGCAAATGCTGCTGGTGTAGTGCCACTGAAGCGCTTGAATTCTTTGCTAAGATGGGATTGATCGGTATAGCCCAGTTCATAAGCTAAACCTGCAATGTTGGTATCAGGATAGAGCAATAATTGATTTCGAACCTGCTCAAATCGTATCAGAGCGGACACGTCTTTAACAGTATGACCAGAAGATTTCTTAAAGTTCCTTTCCAGCGTTCTGACTGTTGAATGAGCAGTAGCGGCGATTTGACCTACAGGTATGGTGCCGGTTGCTTCTCTCATTGCCTGTCCCGCTTTGACTAGCATGAGGTCAGGATTTATTTGTGAGTGAACATTAAGGAAATACTGTTTTACTTCTGCCAGAGCCTCTGATATTTTACCCTCATAAATCAGTTGTTCCAAGGTCGAATGAAGTTGTGCAACAGGATGTTCAAACGTTCGTACACTTTCTTTACATGCTGGCAATCCCAGCAAATCGAACACAGTCCAGGGAAAGCACTTGATTCCAATAATTTGTAAATGACCTTTGCCGTAAAAATGAACTGGCTTGTCCAACAATCCTATAAGAAAAGGTGATGGCAATGGTAATAATGTTCCATGATAAGAAATACTGCAGTCGCTTCCGAAATGAAATATAATTTCAGCATAGCCATCAGGTAATACCTCTAACCCCGAGGGTAATTTTTCGAAGTCTATGCTGTTGTACCAAAAGCCTTGTATGGCATCTCTTAGCTCTTTAGGTGCTTCAAATTCCTGATGCTGCATTCTGGTACGAAGTGTTTAGGTTGAAGGTATAAGAAGTATGTGCAGTATTAAAAACGTAATATGAAATGTATTAGTTTATTCATTAATTTCTGGGCTAAACTGTTATTCCTAGGTGTAATCAGTTTTGCAGGTTAGTGTCACTCTTTGGAAGGATAAGTTTTATTTAATTTTTTGAAAATAAGTGTAAACGATTGTACGGTCTTTCCCCTCTCTGCCTTTCAAATAGAAAAGGTCATTGTTAATCCAAAAAATTGGGTTTGTAAATGGATGAATTTTATGGTTTTCAATATCATCAAGGTCTAACGTTAAATGCTTGCTAGTTAAACCCCATTTCCCGTATTTAGTAGTATTAATTTTATCTTCCTGAAAATTTTGTATTTCTGAGTAAGTATAATCGGAATTAAAAACGTAAATGATATTTTCTTTTTCGCAATTAAAATGAGGATCAAATTTTAAGCTATGGCATTCTTTCCAGCTTCCAATAATAAATTTACTTTTGTCTTCATTTGTAACTTGACCAAAAACATGTAAACAATTTGAGCAAAGCATGAAGCACGCAACAAGTATAGAAATTATAATTTTACAGATCATAAATTTTTTAATGAATTCGGCATTTTTGCAGAGCGGTAATTTTCCTCATTAAGTTGGGAGGTGAATCCCATTGGATTTGCTTAAAGCGTCTGGATGTAAAAATCAAGATGAAGGAGAACAGATAAAAAGCTTAACTGCATAAAAACAAAAAAGCCTCGAAGTTTCCTTCAAGGCTTTACTTAGTAGCGGGAGCAGGACTCGAACCTGCGGCCTTTGGGTTATGAGCCCAACGAGCTACCAACTGCTCCATCCCGCGCTATATTTTTAATACTTTAAATCTATATTTTAAAAGCCTTCTGCTTTTCGTAATCGGGCAACTTTATATTAACCCGGAATCTCCCAGAATTGTTCAGGATTTTTTCTCCTTGTTTCTGTAATTCGGATGCAAATGTAATGCTTTATTTAATTAAATCAACTACCTTTGAAATTCTTTTTACTGAAAAAATAACCATTTTATCTAAAGGTAAAGAGAATCAACGGAATACGTAAAAATTATTTATTGATTAATTTTCAATAATTAAAATTTTCCTTCCTTTTAGATAAAAAATCTGAGTACTAATGTCTGAAATTAAATCTCATAAAGCCGGTTTTGTAAGTATTGTTGGTAAGCCCAATGTAGGTAAATCGACATTAATGAATGCGCTTATTGGCGAGCGTTTGTCAATTATTACTTCTAAAGCACAAACAACTCGCCATAGAATTATGGGAATTCTGAACGGGGAAGATTTTCAGATCGTTTATTCGGATACTCCAGGAATACTAAATCCGCAATATGAACTTCATAAAGCGATGATGGGCTTTGTGACAGGTTCATTGCAGGATGCGGATGTAGTTTTATTTGTTACCGATATTTACGAAAAGGAAGAGGAAGTTTTTGAGATCACTGAAAAGATCAAAAAGATGGATGCTCCGATTATCGTAATTGTAAATAAAGTAGATCAGATAAAAAGTCAAGATGAGCTTAAGGAAAAGCTTAATTACTGGTCTACAGTATTTCCTGCAAAAGAGGTCTTGCCTGTTTCTGCACTAGAGAAATTTAACCTTGAACTGCTTTTTAACACAATTCTTGAACATATGCCTGTTCATCCACCCTATTATGGCAAAGATGAGCTGACAGACAGGCCAGAGCGTTTCTTTGCAGCAGAAATTCTGAGAGAGAAGATTCTGCTCAACTACAAAAAGGAAGTACCCTATAGTTGCGAGGTAATTATTTCAGAGTTTAAAGAAAAGGATGATCTTATCTCTATAAGAGCCGATATTCTTGTCGAAAGAGACAGTCAAAAAGGTATTTTAATTGGCCATAAAGGTGCGGCTTTGAAAAAAACAGGTACCCAGGCCAGACAAGAAATGGAAAAGTTTTTTGCAAAGAAAGTTTTTCTTGAGCAGCATGTAAAAGTAGAGCCGGAGTGGAGAACCAAAGCCGATAAGTTAAAACGGTTTGGTTATCTGCAGTAAGCCAATATTATATCGGAATGGTCCGGATCAAAGAAAAGTAAAAGTATTTAAGAATTATATAAAGAAGGCATGGCTAATATTATAGCAATTGTTGGAAGACCTAACGTGGGAAAATCCACACTATTTAACCGTCTCGTAGGTACCAGGACTGCGATCATGGATGACGTAAGTGGCGTTACAAGAGACAGACATTACGGGTATGGAGAATGGATCGGGAAGTTTTTTACTGTAGTAGATACAGGTGGATATGTATCAAATACTGATGATCTTTTTGAAGAAGCAATAAAGGAGCAAGTTGATGTAGCATTGGAAGAAGCTACAGTAGTGTTGTTTGTTGTTGATACATTTGCTGGTCTTCACCCGCTTGATGAAGAATTTGCGCATAAGTTAAGAAGAGCTAAAAAGCCGGTTTTCCTTGTTGCCAATAAAGCAGACACACATGACAGAGCAAATCTTTCAGGAGAATTCTATGCACTTGGCATTGGTGACGTTGTATATCCTATCAGTTCTCAGAACGGATCAGGTACTGGTGAATTACTGGATGATGTTGTGAAGCATTTTTCAAATGACGGTATTGAAAATCCTGACGAAGGTATACCAAGAATTTCCATTATTGGAAGGCCAAATGTCGGCAAATCTTCTTTTCTTAACGTATTGCTTGGAAGACAAAGAAGTATTGTAACCGATATTGCAGGAACGACCAGAGATGCTGTTGATGCTAAGTATACCGCATTCAATAAGGAATTTATTATTACGGATACTGCAGGTCTGCGTAAAAAGGCAAAGGTAAAGGAAGATATTGAGTTTTATTCAGTCTTAAGATCTATCAGAGCTCTAGAGGCTTCTGACGTCTGTATCATCATCATTGATTCCAAGAATGGACTGGAAACTCAGGATCTAAATATAATCGGACTTGCCAATAGAAACAGGAAAGGAATAGTACTCCTGGTCAACAAATGGGATTTGATTGAGAAAGATACCAATACGGCTAAGAAATTCGAAGATCAGATCAGGTCAGAACTGGCGGGTATGGACTTTATTCCAATTATTTTTGTGTCTGTTTTAAATAAACAGAGGATTCATAAGGCAATAGAAACAGCAATTGACGTTTATGAAAGTAGAAACAAGAAGGTTTCAACCTCTGCTTTGAATGAGGCTTTATTACCTGAAATTGAAAGATATCCCCCTCCTGCTTTGAAGGGTAAGCATATCAAGATCAAATACATAACGCAGTTGCCGACACATTCTCCTACGTTTGCGTTTTTCTGCAATCTGCCTCAGTATATAAAAGCACCGTACGCAAAGTTTCTTGAAAATAAACTAAGAGAACACTTTGGATTTGAAGGTGTCCCTGTTAATATCGTATTCAGAAAAAAATAATTTCACTACCTATGAAAAAGATTTTATTTGGAAGCTTGTTTATTTTAGCGGTTGCGATGATTTCTTCTTGCGAGGAAAAATCCAAATCTGAAAAAGCACTTGATAAACTGAAAGAAAAATCCGAGGAAGCTGCTGAGGCAACCGGCGAAGCTGCTGAAGCGACAGCAGAAGAGGGAGAAAAGGCTGGAAAAAAAGCAAAAAAGAAGTTGAAAAAACTGCTAGAAGATTAGTTTATTGTGGAAGTGGGAACATATTTTTTTTTTAAAAAAATCCCATTTTTCCTTTTGCGATTTAAAAATATCTATATATTTGCATCTTAAATCTAAATTAAAAGTTTTAATTACTATGAGAAAATTATTTGCGTTATTATTCGTAGCTGGTACATTATCATTCGCTTCTTGCTCTGAGAAAAAAGCTGAAGAGGCTGCAACTACTGAAACTGTTGACACTGCTCACGTTGAAGAGGCTCCAGTTGCTCCAGTAGATACAACTGCTGCTGCTCCTGCTGACACTACTGCTGCTGCTCCTGCAGAAGCTCCAGCTGCTCACTAATTAGTGACCTCTGGTCAAAAGACATTCAAAAAAGCCCTGGTTAGACTAGGGCTTTTTTATTTGTATCAATTGAAAAAAGCTTTAGAATAATTTCAACAGATTACCTAAAGCTTTGTATTCTTGACAGAATTCTATTTTGATTTTTTGGCTTTTTTTCCGGTTTCGCTACTTTTCTTCTCTTGCTGTTGTACACTTCCAGAATCATTCTTTTCTGCAAGCTTTTTTAACTCAAATAATTCATCACGCAAACGGGCAGCTTCCATGAAGTCCATTTCTTTTGCTGCTTTTTCCATTTCCTTCTGTGTTCTCTGAATCATCTTTTCCAGCTCAGGTTTGCTCAGATATTGCAATACCGGATCTGCGGCAAGATCTTTATGTTCTTCCTGAACATAGTATGTTCTGGTCTCTTTTCGGGAATCTGCAACTTTGGTTTGGCCAAGAATTTCCTCGCGGCTTTTCAATACTGTTTTAGGAGTAATATTATGTTGTTTATTATACTCCATTTGAATTGCCCGACGTCGGTTTGTTTCTTCAATAGAAAGGCGCATTGAATCAGTGATTTTATCTGCATACATAATCACTTTACCATTTTCATTTCGCGCAGCCCTACCAATAGTTTGAATCAGTGATCTTTGATTTCTGAGGAAACCTTCTTTGTCTGCATCCATTATGGCGACCAGGGAAACCTCTGGTAAATCCAGACCTTCCCTAAGAAGGTTGACACCAACAAGCACATCGAAAACACCAAGACGCAATTCTCTCAATATCTCAACCCTGTCAAGTGTTTTTACTTCAGAATGTATATAGCGGCATTTGACGTTAACCTTTGAAAGGAATTTAGTCAGCTCTTCCGCCATCCTTTTGGTTAGGGTGGTTACAAGCACTCTGTCATTCGCCTTTACGCGTTCGTGTATTTCATCCAAAAGATCATCTATCTGATTTCCGCTAGGTCTTACATCTATCAGTGGGTCAAGCAACCCTGTCGGTCTGATGATCTGTTCTATTACTACACCATCACACTTTCTCAATTCATAGTCAGCAGGTGTTGCGCTGACATAGATGGTTTGCGCTGCCATGGTTTCAAATTCATTGAAGGTAAGTGGCCTGTTATCAAGCGCAGAAGGCAGACGGAATCCATAATCGACAAGGTTTACCTTTCTGGAACGGTCTCCTCCCCACATAGCTCTTATCTGAGGAACTGTTACATGGCTTTCGTCTATAACCATCAGAAAGTCAGAAGGGAAATAATCCAGCAGACAGAATGGTCTGTCGCCCGGATTTCTCCTGTCAAAATATCTGGAGTAGTTTTCTATACCGGAACAGTAGCCAATTTCCCTCATCATCTCCATATCAAACTCGGTACGTTCCTGTATCCTTTTGGCTTCAAGGTGACGTTGCTCGAATTCGAATAACTTCACTTGTTTCACCAGATCATCCTGAATTTCAGTTATAGCTTGTTTCAGGGCATCTTTACCAGTTACAAAAAGATTTGCAGGGTACAGGTTAAAAAACTTTTCATCATTCAGCTTTTTTCCTGAATATGGATCAATTCTCTGAATGGCTTCAATCTCGTCTCCCCAGAAAATAATTCTGTAAGCAAAGTCAGCATAAGCCGGAAAGACATCAACGGTGTCTCCTGTAACACGGAAAGTACCACGTTTGAATTCTGCAGTAGTTCTGTTATAAAGAATTTCTACAAAAGAGTAGAGGAGCTTATTTCTGGAGACTTTTTCTCCTTGTACTACTGTTACTATATTCTTTCCAAACTCTTCAGGATTTCCAATACCATATATACAAGAGACGGATGCGACTACAATAATATCTCTTCGTCCGCTCATAAGTGCTGAAGTGGCAGCAAGTCTGAGCTTTTCAATCTCTTCGTTAATGGAGAGGTCTTTCTCTATATATAAATTGGAAGAAGCGATATAGGCTTCGGGCTGGTAGTAATCGTAGTAGCTGATGAAATATTCAACCAGATTATCAGGAAAGAAATGCTTGAATTCGCCATAAAGCTGAGCAGCCAGTGTTTTATTGTGGCTTAGAATCAGCGTTGGCTTCTGCACTTCCTGAATAACATTGGCTATGGTAAAAGTTTTTCCTGAACCGGTAACCCCAAGTAATGTCTGAGCAGGTTCACCTTTATTGACTCCGTCTACAAGTTTGGATATGGCCTTGGGCTGATCGCCTGTTGGCTTATAGTGTGATGTTATGTTAAACAATTGAGCTCCTTTGTTTAGGTTATAAAAAAACATTGTCACAACCTCGGTAACACAAGCGAGTTGCTAACTGTTCCATATTTCCCAGGCTTTTTCAGCCTGGAGATGCAGCATTTCAAGTCCGTTTTTTGTCTTGGCTCCCTGAGTAGCACCTTTTTTCATGAAAAGGGTCTCTTCGGGGTTGTAAACAAGGTCAAACAGGTAATGTTTTTCTGTAAGAAATTCGTAAGGAATTGCCGGACAAGCGTCAACTTTAGGGTACATTCCGAGTGGAGATGTATTGATGATAAGTCTGAATTCTGCAAGCAAAGTGGCGTTCACATCTTCATAGCTAAGCAGGTATTCACTTCCGGATCTGGAAACCATTTTAAAAGGAATGCCGAGATCATCCAATGCCGCAATTACAGCTTTGGCTGCTCCACCAGTTCCAAGTATCAATGCTTTCAGAGATTTTGGGTCTTCGTTTCCAAGAAATTTTATAAGAGAGTTTCTAAATCCGTAATAATCGGAATTATATCCTTTTAGCTTATTTCCATTTATTACTTTAATGACATTGACAGCGCCGATTTTTCTGGCAGCAGGATCCAATTCATCCAGCATAGGAATCACAGCCTCTTTATGAGGAATTGTCACGTTCAAACCTTTTAGCTGAGACTGGGCTGAAATAACAGAGGGAAGCTCGGTGGCTTCCCTTATTTCAAATAGTTCGTATCTGCAATTTTGTATTCCCTCTTTCTCAAACTTTTCACTGAAATAGCGCTTGGAAAAAGAGTGGGTAAGCGGAAACCCAATTAATCCGTATACATTCATTAAGCTACAGTTTTTTTGCTAAACTTGCTTTTTAGATATTCAATAAGCGGAGGAGTGATGGATAAAAGAATTATTCCAAGGATTACAAGAGTAAAATTCTTTTTAACAGCTGGAATATTTCCAAATAAATAACCAAGCAGGGTAAATCCTGCTACCCATAAAATACCTCCAATAATATTATAGGAAATAAATTTTTTATAGTTCATGGTACCCACACCTGCTATAAATGGAGCAAAGGTTCTGATAATGGGCATAAAACGGGCAAAAATAATGGTTTTTCCGCCATGTTTTTCATAAAACTGCTGTGTCTTAACAAGATATTCCTTTTTCAGGAAACGATAATCCTTGCTAAAGACTTTCGGACCTATAAAATTTCCAATGAAATAATTAAGTGTATCCCCAAGAAATGCAGCAATAAATAAAAGAAGAATTAACAAACCAAGATTCAGACTACCCAATGCAGCAAAGGTTCCGGCTGCGAATAACAAAGAATCACCCGGCAAAATAGGCATTATAACTAGTCCGGTTTCCACAAAAATGATCATGAATAAAATTAAATAAGTCCAGAAACCATAATCAGTAATGATTTGGCTAAGGTGCTGATCCAGGTGGAGGAATAGGTCAATAAAGCCTTTTATTAAGTCTATCATGTTAAAGTTTATTTAGAAAATAATCAAATGTATCGCTTCTGAGTCCCAGGCGAAGTGTTTCTAAAGGAATAACTTCATTTGGAGAAATATTTCCCAGATTTACATTTGAGCTCAGCAGTTTGATAAACCAGACCTGCTGTTCCCTCTGAGGAGCTTCCCAGATTATTTTTTCAAAAGGAATTTTAGTTAAAATTTCTTCTACAAGGCCAGATCTTACTTCACCCGTAGAACGGAAAAGTCCCACATTTCCACCTTCTCTTGCTTCTCCGATTACTTTCCATGCTCCGGCATCTAATTCAGCCTGCATCAACTGAATCCACTTGTAGGGTGGTATAATTTTCTCAACGTCTTTAGATCCCACTTCAGACAATACTGTCACTTGCTGGGAAAGACGATTGATATACTGACATTTAAGATCGTGATTTAGTTCAATGCTTCCGTCAGAAACTTCAGCAAAGGTCATCTGGTATTTATCCAGAATTCTGATATAATCTTCAAATTGATTTCTAACTACAAAAGCTTCAAAAAGAGTGCCTCCGAAGTATACCGGTATGCCTGCAGATTTGTAGATGTCCAGTTTATCTTTAAGGTTTGGGGTAACATAGGAAGTTGCCCAGCCTAGTTTAATGATGTCGATATAATTCCCTGCGACTTCAATCAAATCTTCCGTTTCCCTGATACTTAAACCTTTATCCATTACCATTGTAAAGCCGTATTCTCTCGGTTTTTTAGTCCTCTCAGGGATCTTGGAAAGCACAAAATTGTTATACATCTTCTTTTCTATACTGATCAATGATTTTATACAGCGCCTTCTGAGTTTCCAACTTTGGAAAAAACTCATAAAGGACGATATGTTTTTCAAAGTTCAAAATTAAACCATTTTCTAAATAATTAAAGGCTTCTTTGTAATTACCTGCATTAATTAAATAAGCGGCGGCTCTATAATACAACAAGGCCTCCTCAGGAATTTCTTCGATGCCGTTTTTAATCAGCTCGATAGCTTTCGGATTATCTCCTTGCTCGTAATGTATAAATGACCAGTTCAGCCAAAGCTCCGGATCGTCTGGACGCAAGAAGCAGGCCTCTTCATAGGCTTCTAGGCAGGATACAATATTGCCTGTTTTGTACTCGGCTTTTGCAAGACCTGCCCAGTAGTCTGGGTTTTCTTTTTCAAGCTTTATTGCTTTCTTAAAAAAATGGATGGCTTCATAAGATTTATCCTGGCTGTCCAGACATTTTCCTAAACCGTACCACGCCTCACCACAAAAACAGTCAAGTTTTGCTGCTTTTCTGTAATATTCTATTGCCTGACCCGGTCTGTTAAGTTTTTCATAACAAGTGGCAATACTTAAATAGGTTTCCGGATCCGGATCTTCTAGTTCAAGTGTTTTATTATAGCATTCAAGTCCTCTTTCAGGTTGCTCCATTTGGACATAACAATTGCCCATATTAAACCATGCAGAGGCAAAATTGTCATTTATCGCCAGAGAAAATTCGTAAGCATGAACGGCTTTTTCATAATTGGCCAGTTTGAAATAGACAATTCCCATATTGTACCAGGCAAAATAAGAATATGGATCCTGGTTTATGAATTTTTCATAAAAGGACAGGCTGTCTTCAAGTTTGCCAGTATGGTCCAGGCAAAATGCAAGATCGTACAGAGCTTCCTCATGTTGCTGGTTTTCCTCAATAGTTTTCCTGAAAAATTCAATGGCAATGTCCATTTTACCCCATTCCTGATAGGCTAGTCCAAGGCCATAATACATATCGTCTTTTTCCTCAACTATATCCAGCGCGTTTTGAAGCAGTTCAATTGCGTCTTCAAACCTTTCCTGCTGAATCAGTATGTTGGCTTTCAGAAATATGATATCTGCATCATTAGGTTGAAACAATTCGGCTTTTTCGATATGCTCTAAAGCTTCATTAAAATCTTGCTTTTTGGCGAGAAGCTCGGCCTTGGCAACAAGAAGTTCAACGGAAAAAGGAAATTGGGTAATCGCTATCTGACATACGGACAGCGCTTTTTTGTATTTCCCGAATTCCGTATAGTGTTGAATAATGTATTCATAAGCGCTGATATCAAAAAAGATACTTTCGCCGTTTTTCAGCATCTCTTCAAACTTCCGAATCAGGTCTTTTCCCTGTTGGTTCTTTCTGAATTTCCTTTTCATTTAAGAGATAGAGCTGAATTAATTACTAAATTTTGTAAAATGTGCAAATAGCTGATTTTTAAAGAAATTGGCCAAATCTGTAAGAATTGCCATTTCTACAATTTAACAATTGAAATTTAAAGGAAGAAATAAGATTTGATTATTTTTCGACCTTTTGTAATAGTTGCTCGCAGGTCCAGGAAACCGTCTCTTCAAAGGGAATAAAGCTGTAATTGAGCAGGTTTTTAATTTTTTCATTGCTGTAAATTACATCGCTTTTTGATATACCGGCTGTTTCCTTAGTAATCAAAGGTTTTGATCCGGTTAGTTTATAGCGAAGATACTCAAATCTCCAGGCTATGTTTCCTATGAATTTAGTTACCTTATACGGGGGTTTTCTTTTTCCGAATTTCTCCGCTACCATATCGAAGAAATGTTTGTACGTTGTGGTCCCGGCATTCAGAATAAATCTTTCTCCCGTAATATTTCTGCTATGCAGACAAATTACAATTTGAGTAACATCACGTACATCTATATAATTCATTTCCTTCTCAGAGTAAAACAAATTATTTTTCCAGACATACTTAAATAGTTGGCTACTCCCTGTGTTCCAGTCTCCGGGTCCTAATATAATGCTCGGATTTACAATGAACCCGTTTAACCCTTCCTCAAATGCGCGCCATACTTCAAGTTCTGCCAAGTATTTACTTTTTCCATAATTGCTGTTCACCGGTGAGTCTTCCCACACACTTGCTTCTGTAACCCGACTTTCATTTTTTGATCTTCCGATCGCAGCGATAGAGCTGATATGGATAAACTTGGAAATACCTTTGTTTAATGCAGCATTTACAAGATTGGCAGTTCCCTGTGCATTTACTTCAAAAAGAAGTTCTTTGTCTTGGGGCTGATATGAGACAAGAGCGGCTGAATGTACAATAGTATCGACGCCTTCAATGATTTTTTCAAGGACTGTTATATCTGACAGGTCTCCATCCTCCCAGATTATTTTCTGGGCATCTTCTCCAAGAAGCTGAAAAGAGCTAGATTCTCTTTTCATTGCTTTTACTTTGTGACCTGTTCTGATAAACTCTTTTGCCAGAAAGCTGCCCAACAGACCTGTAGCTCCGGTTATAAAAATCATAAGTAGTTGTTCAGGAGGTTGAGTTGAAGTGCCTTTTTATAATGCTTTGAAATACGCGCTTTTTTCATAGCATCGATATGTCGTATGCCGTGGCAATCCGAGCCAAGCATGTCTACCATACAATTGTCAATTAGTTTGCCGGCAAATACTTGTGCAGCTTTTGAATAATAACCACTCAATGAGTTGATATTTAGCTGAAATAAAACTCCTTTTTCGTAAATTTTCTTAAACAAAGAAAAATCAGAATAGAGATAGGTATATCTTTCCGGATGCGCCATTACGGGCTTGTAACCCTGACTTTTCATTAAGAAAAGTGCTTCGTCTAGGAAAGCAGACTCATTGATATAAGAGGTTTCGAAAAGAAGATAATTGCTGCCGAATGTCAGCAGTTTTTCTCCTGATCTTAATTTGGCCATAAACCATTCGTCCAGATAGTATTCTGCTGCCGCCTCCAGTTTTATGGACAGGTTGTTGTCCTTAATAAGGCATTGAAGTACTTGAAGTTTTTCAGAGATAATTTCAGGAGTATTCCGGAAAAAATCCCCCATGATGTGGGGTGTGGCAATTAGCTTTTTGTAACCGAACTCTTCAAAAGCTTTGAGCAGTTCAAGGGCGTCTTCAGGGGAGTCAGCTCCGTCGTCTATGCCTGGAAGCACATGAGAATGCATATCCACGAATAGTGACTCTTCTACTGTCTCTTTATCTTTCTTCTTAAAAAGGCCAAACATCATGCTTTAACTCCTGCAAGACTTTTTATTTTTGAAATAATTGTTTCTTTCTCCGTCTCCCCTTCATAGTAGCCATATCCATACCCATACCCATAGCCTCCATATCCATATGTGTTGATTGCTTTTAATGCATTCATCAATACGCAAAGTTTTGGAATGGTCTTCACAAGTTTGTTGATGTTGCGTTTGGCGCTTTTCTTGGAATAGTCGGTACGCACCACATATAAAGGAATATCGGCTTTGCGAAGAATAAGTATGCCATCAGTAACAAGACCGACAGGAGGTGTGTCAATTACGACTACATCATATATTTCAAAAAGACGTTTGATTAACAGATCAAACTCTTCTCTCAGTATCAACTCTGATGGGTTAGGAGGTGTTGGTCCTGCAGAAATAAATGACAGGTTGGAGATGCTTGTCGGCTGAATACATTCTTCAAGGGTATGTTTGCCGATAAGGACAGTGCTCATACCTTTAAAGTTTTCCTTCTCAAAGGCAAGGTGCACCTTGGGCTTACGCATATCAAGATCCAGGAGGATTACCTTTTGGTTTGACAATGCTATGACGCCGCTGAGGTTTGATGCTACGAATGTTTTCCCTTCCCCGCTGACAGTGGATGTTACCGCTATCAGTTTTTTCTTTTTGTTCGGACAAATGAATTCTAGGTTCGTTCTTATGGATCGCAAGGCCTCGCTTATTGCTGATTTTGGGTTTTTATCAACAACGAGTTTGGATACTTCCATTTTTTCCTTGCTGTATTCCGGAATACCACCAAGCATGCTGGCATGTAGCGATCGTTCCAGCTCTTTCTGTGTAGAGATTGTATCGTTGAGCAGATAACGGATCGCAATGAGAGATATTCCAAGGAAGATACCGATTCCAAGTCCGCTTATGTATATGAATATTTTCTTAGGATATATCGGATTAGGATTGTTCAAAGCAGGGGAAAGTATAACAAAGTTAGGAATGGTACCTGCTTTGGCGATTCCGAATTCCGCTTCTTTTTCCATCAGCAGAAGGTAGAATTTCTCATAGATGGAATAAAAACGCTTAAGCCTCGTAAACTCAGTTTCTTTAGAAGGTAGACTTAAAACTTCCTGCTCCAGCTGAACCATTTTAGCATTGATTTCACCTGATTGCTGATAAAGGATTTTTTTGTTGATATCTATCAGTTCAAGGACATTTTCCTTGATGCGTTCAATTGATTTATTCTTGGTTTTTACAACAAGTGTATTTTCCCTTTGTGAATTAAGCAGTCTGTTTCTTTCTTCCTGCAAGGTATTGAGGCTGTTAATTGCTGCGGATAGCTGAGGGTCTTCTACCTGAGTTAGAGCTGGAATAAAATTATTGATTTCTTTATCGCCAAGAATAAGTTCTTTTAATTCGCCAAGCATTGAAATTCTTGACTTCAGCACTTGCTTTTCTTTTTCCAGTTCTTCTATCTTAATTCCGGTTTTACCAAAATCCTGTTTTACGTCGACAGTCCTGTTGTTTCTAACAAATGCCTCCAGTTCTCTTTCTGCTTTTGCAAGATTCTCCTCTGTTTTAAGTAAAGATGCTTCGAGGAACTTGATGGTCTGTTCGTGCGACTTTGATTTGTTTTCCAGTGTCTGTTCCAGATAAACGGAATCAATAGTGTTGACTATGTCTGTAGCCTTAAAGTAGTTATGATTTTTATAAGAAAGCAGAATGGTATTGGCTTCCAGATTAAGAATGCTTACTGAAACATTTTCCATCAGGTTTTTGACCAGAGCTTCTTTACTGTTCATTGTAAAGAAATACTTTGTGCCGGTCTCTTTGGCAGACCAAAAACTAGTTGGATATAGTGTGAAGGTATAATTTTCATTAGAGATCTTTTCCCCGAAGTAGTGCTCCGACTTAATCTCTTCGTCATTGTTTTTATAGGAAAGGAGAAATTTATCTTTATCCAGAAATGTAACGTCAAATTTGAAATCCAGAAAGCCCTGATTTTTTATTTCACCTATGACCTTAAATGGAGCGCTGTTGTATCGCTCTTCATAGAGGATATTTCCGTAAGCGAAATAGCTGACATCCATCTTCATTCTATCAACTATTTTTTCATAAAGAAAGCGTGATTTAAGGAACTCGATTTCTCCGGAAATAGTGGAAAGTTTATTTCCAGGCATGTTTTCATCATTGAACTTGTTGAGACCGAGCACGCCGGCCTCACTTTTAAGGTCCAATTTCAGAATGGAAGAAGATTCATAAACAGGTTTGGTGTATCGCACATATAAGATTGCTCCAGAAACACTGAGCATAACCAGCAGAATTACCCAGGCCAGGCTTTTATTAGCTATTACAAGAAGCTTCGCGAAATCGAAATCCCCGAATACATCATCCTGTTCTTCGCTATCATCTGCAAAGCTAACTCTATTGCCCGATCCGTTTAAAGACCTTTTATCTTCGTCTTCCAATAAAGACATAATAATGAATTAAAATTATTTGACGGTAGTAATTAATACGACCAAAGTGATTAAAGTACCCAGAACGGAAATAATCGGAGCAATTTCTCTGGCAGATTCGCTCAGCACTCTTCTTACAGGTTCGATATAGACTATATCGTTGGGTTCAACCTGAAGGTTTGCCTTTTTCATGCCTTCTATGGTTGATAAATCTACAATTGTCACATCAGGATTTTTTAAATCTCCTCTGATATGCCTGATATTAAAAGCTTTTCCGTTTTCCAGAATTCCACCGTAAAGGGCGATTACTTCTACCAGATTTAATTTTTGATTTTCAAGCGGAATTACTTTGCCTCCCTGTGGGCCTAGCACTATTACCCTTTTATTTCCAAACTTGGTAATAACGAAAGGTTCTTCATAAAATTTTGAATATTGAAGACTTAAAAGACTATCTGCTTCTCTAAGTGTTTTCCCTAGCAGAGAAATTTCACCAATCATCGGCAGTCTTACTTTACCGTCCTGACGGACAAGATACTTTGGCCTCTCTACTCTGTTTTGGTAGTTATTCTGATTGATCATCATTTCATTGTTGGGATCAACCAGGCGCTCTCCTCCGTTTGTATATATAGAAACTTCAAGAAAGTCATTTTTTTGTATGAGATAAGTAGGAGTACCTTCTTTGAGAATTTGCCTTACTGAGTCAACAACATACTCGGTTTCTGTTTTGAACATCCTGCTGTGGTTAAACATTCTGCAGGAAAAGAGTCCGAATGTCAACTGAATACAAATGAAATAAAGAAGTAGCCTTTGAATACTCATACTGTGAAAGCATTCAGGGGAAAGTGGTATTCCCCTGAATTTTTATAATGACGAAAGAGAGAATAATTCTTTTAACGGTTTTAAAAGTTGGTCCTTATCAGAAACCAAAGGATTTTTTACCATCCAGTCTATATTTAAAGACGGATCATTCCAGATGATACCAGACTCAGATTCTTTGTGATATAGGTCTGTGCATTTGTAGAAAACAATACTTTCTTCCAATGCTGAAAATCCGTGGGCAAAGCCTTCGGGAATATAGACCATATTACATTTTTCAGAATCCAGTAAAAATGTATCGTACTTGCCGAATGTGGGAGAGTCTTTTCTAATATCTACAGCAACATCCAGAATTTTCCCTTTTATAACCCTTACCAGTTTACCCTGAGCATGCGGAGCATTCTGAAAATGAAGGCCTCTTACTACTCCTGGAATAGAATAAGACTGATTATCCTGAACGAAAGTTAGGTCCAGTCCATTGTCTTTAAAAACTTTTGTATTATAGGATTCAAAAAAGAAACCCCTGTCGTCTTTGAATAATCTTGGAGTTATTTCAAAAAGATCTTTAATGTAAGATTCTCTAAAGTGCATATGATCAAATTTAGTAAAGATTTTCAACTATTTTTAACTGCAAATTTGAAATAAGGGTAAATGAAAGGGAAAATGTATTATTTTCTCACAGATTAATGTTTTTGACCCCTTTTCGCTGCTAAAATTTGCACAATTGCAGCTTCATAAGTCTTAATAACTATTTTTTCATCAAATTGCTTTTGAGCTTTTTCCCTGGATTTGATAGCCATTTTTGTATAGATCTCTTCTGGCAGATTATACAATGCTTCCATCTTCATTGCGAGATCCTCCGGGTCTTTAACTTTGCAGAGAAAGCCATTAATCCCATCTTCAACTACTTCTCTGCAACCCGGCACATCTGTGGTCACTATTGGTATTCCGCATGAAGCAGCTTCCAGCAAACTTTTGGAAGTCCCTTCCCTATAACTTGGTAATACCACACAATCGGCTTCCTGATAAAGTTTCAAAGAATTCTTTTCAAACCCTTTGTATTCAATTAACCCTCTGTTAATCCAGTCTTGCAGCTGCGAGGCTGGGATGCCGAGTTTCGACTCTTCGTCAAGGCCACCTGCAAGCATAAATATAGCATCCAGCCTTGCTTGGATTAATTCTATTGCTTTTATGTATTCAATAATTCCTTTATCGTAAAGCAGCCTTGCCATAAGCAAAAATCTGAAGGGCGTTCCTTTCCTAAAATTCTTTTTTTCATTGGGGAGAAATTTTTCTGTATTAACCCCTGATCCGGGGATCAGAGCAGTTTTATTGATAGCTATCAGATTTTTTTTGACAAATAGACTTCT
This sequence comes from Sporocytophaga myxococcoides DSM 11118, assembly GCF_000426725.1. Lineage (NCBI taxonomy): Bacteria > Pseudomonadati > Bacteroidota > Cytophagia > Cytophagales > Cytophagaceae > Sporocytophaga > Sporocytophaga myxococcoides. Next base: position 69,557 of record NZ_AUFX01000012.1, read on the forward strand.
GTCATCTTCATTTTGAAAAAATACTTTTTGGGGAAATCTGAATGCCATCTTGTAAAGCGCTTTCGCAATTTTTGTGGAAATATTATCGTGCAAAAAAACAGTACCAAGCCCGGAGACATTATTAATTACAGGAATTCCCAAGCTTGCTGCAGCTAAGGACCCATAAATATTGGGCTTTATGGTATAGTGCAAGATGAGATCTGGTTTGATTTTTTTATAAACAGATCTGAGTGTCAGCATGTAACGGATGTCATTGAGCGCGCTGCTACCTTTACTCTGCACACTTACAGGAATATGTTGAAGGCCGGCATGGATAAGCTCAGAAGAAAATTCGTCTTCGGGAGAAATTGCATATACCTCAAAACCACAATTCATTAAATGTCTGGCAAGTCCCATTCGGAAATTGAAGATGTTCCAGCTGGAATTAACAGAAATCGCAATTTTCATTATCCTGTAACCTATATAAATTAGATTTTTTACAAACTAAAAATTAATTTTGGGTTGAAACAAATATAATTTTATGACCAAAGGCTTTTTGCACACACACAATCTCGTGGTGGTAATCTTCTTGATTACATTTATTATTAAAACAGTTCTTTTACTGCTAAATAAATACGAGCAACTAGATAAAATAAGAGAAAAGACCAAGGTTTTGGAGATGATTATGGGAACACTTATCCTGATTACCGGAGGATATTTACTATACGCAACTAAAAATACTCAGTCCTATATTATTGCGAAAATTGTTATTGTGCTGGCTTGTATTCCTTTAGGAATTATAGGTCTTAAAAAGAAAAACAAGGCATTAGCTGTAATTGCATTATTGGGATTCCTTTATGTATTGGGCATTGCCCTTACCAAGAGCTTAACACTGACAAAACAAAAAATCGAAGTCCCAGCCTCTGTTTCTGAAGAATCATCTGCAGCATCTGAAGAGATAATTCAGGAAAATGCTGATAATGGCTTAAGCAATGCAAAAGCTATATTTGAACAGGAGTGCTCGAGATGCCATGGTTTGGATGGGAAGCAAGGTCTTGCAGGGGCAAAAGATCTTACCGTTTCTCAGCTAACTGACGCACAGAAAAAAGAGATGATACTTAAAGGAAAAGGTGTGATGGCGGGTTATGAAGGAAGACTATCTGAACAGGAAATAGACAATCTGGTTCTTTATGTTAATACATTAAAAAAATAGTTTTTTCTCTACATAGAATAAGACGCAAAGAAATATTGTTGCTTTTACGTGATGAAAACAAATACAGGAAACGAGACAAAAAAGGCAGTAGAAACAGCGATACTTGTAGCGCTTATTCATAAAAGACAACCGCAGGACAGGGCCAAGGAGTACCTTGAAGAACTGGCCTTTCTTGCCAGCACGGCGGGCGTAGAAACACTTGCATGGTTTACCCAAAAAGTAGACCACCCAGATCGCCGTACCTTTATCGGAAAAGGTAAGTTGGAGGAAATACAAGCGTATGTAACGGCGCATTCTGTGACCCGTGTTATTTTTGATGATGATCTCTCGCCTTCTCAGTTAAAAAATCTGGAGAATGAGCTTAAGGTAAGAATATATGATCGCAGTCTTCTGATTCTTGAAATCTTCATGAACAGAGCACAGACTGCGCAAGCCAGAACGCAGGTAGAGCTGGCCCGCTATCAATATCTGCTGCCTCGTCTTACAAGAATGTGGACTCACCTTGAAAGACAAAGAGGGGGTACAGGTACAAGGGGTGGATCAGGAGAGAAGGAGATTGAAACAGATAAGCGTGTTATCCGCGATCAGATCACACTTCTGAAAGAGAAGCTGAAAAAGATCGACATGCAAAATGCTACTCAGAGAAAATCAAGGACGGATATTGTGAGAGTAGCATTGGTAGGATATACCAACGTTGGTAAATCAACCCTTATGAACCTGCTTTCCAAATCTGATGTATTTGCTGAAAATAAGCTTTTTGCAACAGTCGATGCTACTGTCAGAAAGATCAACTACCTGAACATTCCTTACCTGCTTTCAGACACGGTAGGTTTTATAAGAAAATTGCCGACAACGCTGATTGAGAGTTTCAAATCAACCTTGGATGAAGTAAGGGAAGCGGATATATTGATTCATGTAGTGGATATAAGTCATCCTTCGTTTGAAGAGCATATCGAAGTAGTAAATGCTACGCTTGCGGATATAAAAGCTGCTGATAAGCCTGTAATTCTGGTATTCAATAAAATTGACCAATATCATCCTGAAGTTGAGCAAAGTGAGTTTGAGGGAGAAAAAATCAGTGAGGCAGAGGTTATAAAGGCTTCATTGGAGCATTTGAAAGCAAGTTACCTTAACAAAAACCAGTTTGCGACAGTATTTATTAGTGCTACACAGAGGGAGAATATCGATGAATTAAGAGAGATAATAGGGAAGAAAGTCAAAGAAAAGCATTTGATGATCTACCCGAATTATTTGATATATTGAGGAAAATATATATTTTAGCAGCCTCATTTTCGAGGCCTCGTAGTTCAATGGATAGAATAGAAGTTTCCTAAACTTTTGATACAGGTTCGATTCCTGTCGAGGCTACAAAATACAGCAAGAGTGTGAGTATTGAGCAAGAGGGATTTTAGTTTCTGTTGCCGTTGCTCGGACTCTTGCTTTTTTTATTCCTGTTCTCTCATCTTTTATAACTTGTCAAAAAAAGCTTTCACATCTTCAAGTGTTTCTTGTGAAGCAGATGAGGTTATATTACTTAATACCCAAACATGAGTTTGATTTTCATATATTTTAAGAGTTGTGCTCCTTTGTTTGTCTTTGAATCGTTCAAATAATTTTTTACTATCATCAGCTAATATTTCGTTTGACCCAACCATAAGTAATGAAGGTGGTGGATTCTTTAACTTCACGTTCCATGGGTTGGAAGATGCGTTACCTGAAGAATAGTAATCGGCAAATTTTTTCAAATCTTCTTTTGTCAGGATTGGATCTGATTTTTTATTCGTCTCATAGGAATCATTTGAGCAACTAAGATCTAGCCAAGGTGAAATCATAATGAAACCCAATGGCTGAATAGTTTTTATTGTTTGAATTTCTCCCAGAGATGAGAGCAGAATTCCTCCTCCAGCGCTATCTCCCATTAACACTATTTTGGCTGCTCTTTTATTCGTTAATAATGATTTATATACATTTACCACATCATTCATTCCCGCTGGGAACGGATGCTCCGGAGCTAAGGCATATTCAACAAATAGAATTTTAGCTTTTAATTTTGTTGCGATGTGACTCACCAATGCTTTATGTGAATTAATTGATCCGGCTGCCAGAGAGCCACCATGTAAATAGATAAGAACTTTATCTGAAATAGTAGTTGTTGGTGTAACCCAATAGCAATTTACACCTTCTATCTTTTCATTTTCAATTTTAACATCCTTTGCCATAGGATAAATATTACCGAGATTATCAAAAAAACTTCTGAAGTTTTTTATCTCAACTGCTGTTAGTGTGTCCATTTTTATTGAGTTTATTTGTCCATTGGCATGTGCTATTGCTAATAGTATCAATAGCATCACGCTTAAAATATTTCCTAGTTTCATGTTGTAAACATAGAGGCAATACTATACTTTTACAAGTAGTATATAAAAACTGTACTAGTATAGGTAAATGTAGTACTGCTGAATATCAAATAATTAAACTATGAAAAAAATTGAAATAAAATGCCCGGTAGAACACTCGGTAGAGCTTTTAGGAGGAAAATGGAAGCTGCCAATCTTGCATGCTTTGGTTAATGCTAGCCCAAAACGGTTTAAAGAACTTGAAAGAGAAATAAAAGGTATTACTCCTACTATGTTAACTAACCAATTAAGAAGTCTTGAAACAGATGGGTTAGTAAGCAGGAAGATTTTTGCTACCGTTCCGCCTACCGTTGAGTATAGTTTAACAGAATTAGGTAAATCAATAAAGCCGATGATGGTAGAGCTTCAAAAATGGGGATTATTCCATCAACACTATCTTCAAAGCCAAATGAAGTCCACGAAGAAAGAAAAAACCGTTTAATACGAATATATATTATTGAAATATTAAGTAGGATGAATTAAAAATAGTAACAGATACTTTTTTGCAATTCCCTCTTCTTTCTAAATAAAATTACGTTTATATAATCTTTAGCAGTCATTATATAAGATTACAGTCAAGAACAATGAAATATCAAGACATTAAACCTTCTATAGAACTAGAGCCTTATATTCATTCCTTTTGGCAATTGAAGGGAGAGGTAAAAGACAGTCAATGGGAACGTACCTTCCCTGACGGATGCGCGGGATTGATTATTAATTTAGGAGACATTTGCAGAACTGACAATGGCTTGGTTTCTATGGACTACGGGAAAACTTATGCTGTAGGGGCAATGACTTCCTTTAAGGACAGCTTTATTGATACTAACACACATCTATTGGGTGTATGCCTGAAACCAGCAGCATTTTCAGTTTTTTATAATCATGCTCCGCAAAATGAATTGATAAACTCTACAATAGAGTTTGATCCTAGATATTCGTTTAACCTCGAAAAAATCAATAAAAATCCCTTAAACTATTTGAACAGGTTTTTTATTGATAGGACTAAAACCAAGCACCAGCCTCTTCAAACAGTTATTGAAGCAATTCATAAATCGAATGGTCAACTTAGCATTTATGAAATTTCAAAAAGAAACCATACCACTGTGAGACAATTGGAACGGAACTTTAAAATTCATATAGGTCTCACTCCAAAAGAATATTCAAATATTGTACGCTTTCAAAATGCTATGTCAGTAATTAAAAATTCTTCTCAAGATCGAAGCTTATTAGACATTGCTTTTGAATGTGGTTATTATGACCATTCTCATCTTACCAATGAGATAAAAAGAAACACAGGACTTGCTCCTTCTCAACTTTAATTTTGTCGCATTTCTCCAAAGTTCAAGTATTGGCTAATATTTAATTTTGCCCAAAACATATTTATATGAGAAAGGTAATTTTAAATTTAGCAATGACCTTGGATGGTTTTATCGAAGGACCTAATGGAGAAATCGATTGGTGTATAATGGACGATGATATGAACTTTGATACTTTCGTATCTGGCATTGACAATATTTTTTATGGCAGAGTGAGTTATGATGCCTGGGGAAACTTTCAGCCTGATGCGAATACAAGTCCGGCAGAAGAAATGATGTGGAAAGGAATTCATTCCAAGAAAAAATTTGTTTTTTCAAGCCAAAACAGACAAAGTGAAAAAGCAACTTTCATTACTTCTGACATAGCAAATAAAGTTGCAGAAATAAAAAAGGCAGAGGGAAAAGATATCTGGTTATACGGAGGAGCAAGCCTCATAAAAACATTTATAAATTCACGACTTATTGATATCTATAAAATTTCTATTCATCCCGTAGCTTTAGGTAGTGGAAAGCCTTTATTTGAAGATTTAAAAGAGCGCATAAATTTGAAATTAATTAAGACCGATGTTTTCAAATCTGGAGTTGTACAGTTGACCTTCGAACCAGAGCACATAAAGTAAGTCTGATCAGAGCAAGAGTACGAGTATAGACTAGAGGATTTGGTCAACTGTTGCAATTGCTCGAGCTCTTGCTTTTAACTGTTAAAGAATCTCCCTTTGCTATTTTGATGGCTGATTACTGATATGGTACATGGAATCAAATGATTTTTGAAGTGACTGGCCAACTTCGATGATATAGCCATCAGGATCTTTCATGTAACATCGCATTTCCCACCCGTGATTATTTATAGGTTCAGTAAGGAAAGTGGCACCTTTTTCTTTCCATTCTCTGTAGCATGCCTGGATATCTGCAACTCTTAAATTCAAAAAGCTGTCTACTTTATTTGAGTTTTGAGGGGCCTCTAAAATAGTATCAGGCTTATCGGGGGTAGGTCCTCCTCCGGAATTTAAAATTAACCACGAATTTGACAATCTGATTACACAGGGATTTTCTTTTACAATTACTGTTCCTCCAAGTACTTCAGAGTAAAAATTAGCAGATATTGCCTGGTCTCTTACAGTTAAAAAATGGGTAACATAAAATCCTTTTTCGGGAATTGGAACATTTGCTGGTATCATAATGAAATAATATTTTTTATGTAACCATACATAAAGGTCTTTGTTATAGTTGACTATTCTTTCAAGTGCTTTCGTGCGCAGAAAATACTCTTGTTGACCTTGATAAGATTCCTGAATCAATTACAACTAATACACTCCCAAATTTTGTTATACATGAAAGAAATAACAGGAGAAAGGAGGAGGTATAAAATGGCTATATTGGATACAGTTAAAAATTTGGGGGAATCAGTTTCCTCCAAGGGTTCAGAAGTGGAAACGTCTGTTGATGTTAACCTTGACAATAAAGATGTGTTGCCAAAAGAAGGAAAACTGACCGAACAAGCTACAGGTGCTTTGTCAGGGGCATTGGCTCCCGTAGCGGAAATGGGAACAGAAGCTGCAGCAAGTGCAATTGTTGCTTTCCTTAAAACTAGTGAAGGAAAAAAAGTAATAATGCCATTAGCGAAACATTACCTAAAAAAATACTGGTGGGCTTTGGCAGGAATTGCGGCATTTGAAGTAATTGGAATTTTTGCTACAATAAGGTTTTCCCTTTCAAGGAAATAGATTTTCCGGAAGTTCGTATTTATATTAAGTGATGCAAATCAATCCCAATAGTTCTCATTTGTTAAACTGAGAAATATTGGGATTATGACTATATAGAATTGAAGTGTTAATTCACTTTCATTCCCATTATCAATATATCATCAATCTGCTTTTCTTTAGTTCCCTTCCATGCTTCAATAGTTTTATTCAGAATATCCTTTTGTTTACTGAAAGGCTCTCTATGAATTTTCAACAGGAGATCTTTTAAATTTTTTACCATAAATTTTTTGCTCTCTGGTCCTCCAAACTGATCTTCATATCCATCGGAGAATAGATAGATATGCGTATCGCCATCGTAAGATACTGTATGCTTGGTGAAATCTCTGTGAGCCTGTCCCTGAGAGCCACCTATTGGATGTTTATCTCCTTTTAAATGCTCAAGCTCTCCGTTTTTAATTACAATCAATGGGTTCTTTGCGCCTGCGAATTCAATGGTTTTATCTTTGCGATTAATCACACATAAGGCCATATCCATACCGTCTTTATTATCATTCTTGTCTTGTTGAAGAGCAGACCTTACATTTTTATTAAGCTCAGTGAGTATTAAATGAGGCTCATAAATTTTATTGTATACAATCATGTTTAACAAATTGTATCCCACCATTGACATCAATGCACCAGGAACACCATGACCAGTGCAATCTGCAGCAACAACTATAACCTTATTATTTTCTGCACCACCTTCATTTCTATCATCACCATCATTCACATTAAAGAACCAGTAAAAATCTCCACTCACTATATCTTTAGGTTTGAACAGAATGAAAGAATCTTCGAATAAATGTTCATAGCTGCTCTCATTTGGCAACATTGCATTTTGAATTTTCTGAGCGTAGTTGATTGAATTGGTAATATTGTCATGCTGGTGTTTTATCACACCTAGTTGTTTTTCAATCTGATCGCTATACTGCCTCTTCTGGCGTAGGTTTTTATATATTACATATGCTAATATAGAAAGTGTTATTATACCTAAAATCAAGGAAGCGATTATTGCTGTAATGAACCTATGCCGAGCATCTTTCTCCTTAATTACCAATTCCTGATTTTTTAATCTTGACTCTTGCTCTTTAATTTTCAAGTCCTCGATTTCTCTTTCTTTTTTTAATAAATCTATTTGAGCAAGATGTTCTTTATTTTTTAAATCAAGAAGATCCAGAGAGTCTTTGGTTTTGCGTAATGAATCAGTTTGTCTGTTAAGCTCTTCTTCTGTCTGTTCTTTAACCCATTCAGCATTAAGAGTTTGTTCTCTAAGCTTAGACATTTCCAATTCATCCTTCCTCGATTGCTTTTCCAGCTGTTTCTTTTCTGCTGCCGTTTTAATTAAATTCAGCCAATACGTATACTCTTCTTCTTTTTTACGAGCTCCTGTTTTATGATTGAACTCTACCAGTAATTCATAAGTCTTGGCCAGAAGGCTCTCATCTCCGCAGGTCTTTGCCGTCTCGATTATTTTTTCAAGTTCGGTAATTGCCTTTTTTGTTTTGCCAGACTTTGCATGCAACTCAGCAGATTCTATCGCTTTTATTACAATTGATCGTTTATCCTGTACTTCCTTTCCTGAGCTACTTTTTTTATCAGCTCCTTCAGCAGATTGAAAGAGGAAAAGAGTAATAAGAAAAATGAATAAACCAATGTTCCTCATATCCAATTTCATCGTTAATGTTCTACCTATAATGCAACACTTATAAGAGTATTTAAACGAAATTGTAATTTGCAGGGAGGATAATTGTAAGATTTATTAATATAGTTGTAAAAAATTGTATTTAACAGAATGGGCTTTTAATTCCCGGTGCTCAATTAAAATTGGTATTTTAACTATCAACTTGAGTAATTCTGCGGTTAAATGCAAAAAGCAATATTCCCTTGAAGTTTATGAGGGCTAATTACTTTTTAGCACATTACTTCAAATTCTGAATATTACACAAAGCCTTTTTTTAGTTCCATGTGTAAGGGCTATGTGTGTTTGTATTGATAGAAAGAGAATTTATTGATGTTCAATAAGGGTAATGCTCCTAAAAAATCTTCAATTAGTTATAAAATAGTTTTTTTTCAGATAATTCTAATCATTTTCTAATCTGAGCTTTAGGGCATCTTAATGTCTGGATAATATTTTTGCTTATCCACAAAGTATTGTGGTATTGAAATTTAAGCTGTAAAAAGTAAAGATATGAAGACATTAACCAAAGAAATGCAATCCGCTATAACGCCTCAACAGGCCTTTCAGCTGTTAAAAAAGGGCAACGAGCGATTTATTAATAATCTGAAGGCTAATCGTAACTTACTACAACAGGTAAATGAGACTTCTGATGGCCAACATCCATTTGCAGTAATTCTTAGTTGTATAGATTCTCGTACATCTGCTGAATTAATATTTGACCAGGGGCTTGGAGATATCTTCAGTATCCGTATAGCCGGAAATATCTTAAATGAAGATATACTTGGCAGTATGGAATTCGCCTGTAAATTGGCAGGAGCGAAGATTATAGTTGTATTGGGACATTCTAAGTGTGGAGCTATTAAAGGTGCCTGTGATCATGCTAAATTGGGAAACCTTACAACATTGTTGGACAAAATAAAACCTGCTATTGATTCTGAAAATACAATTAAAGAAAATCGTAGTTCATCTAATGCAGAATTTGTAGAGAAGGTGGCAGATCTTAACGTAAAGCTTACTGTAAAAGCTATTACAGAAAGAAGTCCTATACTTAGAGAAATGATTCAAAATGGTTCAGTGAGTTTAGTGGGTGGGATGTATGATGTAGGATCGGGGTTAGTGTCCTTTTATGATGAGGAAACATTTGAAGTAGATTCCAAAATTCTGGCTGAAGAAAGCCTTACAAAATAATCCATACCTCCCTATTACCTGGCTTGTAGCCTTTACAAGCCAGGATTTCTTTTCTCAGTTGATGCTGCTCTGGCAATATTTTTTAATAGGATCATTAATTTTACTCTAGTATCTGCCCCCCTAAATTGAAGCTATTCATACATTCAAATTTCCAAATTTATCTTTCATTATTTTGTCTATTTCTACAACGCTATATACCAGAGAAGGATTAGATTCTTTTCTTAGCTAGACATGTGGAATATCCTGAAATGAATGCAAGAAATAACCGGCATCAAGACCAAGTTTAAAAGCTTCATGTGCATAAACCATATATCCATTTAATCCATTCACTATGGTTCTTAATACAGTTCCCTTTCAAAATTGTTAAAAAGGGCTGCTTTTTGACTTTTCTTAATGGTAAAATTTTTATGGAAAGTAAACCGCAACAAAGACCAATGTTGATAAGCAAAATGATCTGATAGTAGAGGATCGTTGTTTGAATAGAAATTTATAATAAGGTACTAAAGTCCCTTATTTTTTATCTATATTTATTTATAATATGCTGGCGGACACTCTTTAAACTATCCTACTGTGAATACTTATTCTGAAAAAACAAATCATAATAAAAGTCATTCATCAAACAATAAAGTTTCTCAAAAGGAAACCGGAATTATATCTACAACTCCCTTTGTAGATAACCGATCTGTGGCTATTGCACAAAGGAAAAGGCAAGAGGTGGCGGATAATAGTCCACAAGCAAGGCAAGCTATGCAATTACAAGTTATGGCTGATAATTATTCTGCTCAACAATACAAGCCAATCCAGAAGAAAGAAAATAAAACCGGTTTGCCTGATAATCTTAAATCAGGCATTGAAAACCTTTCCGGCTATTCAATGGATGATGTCAAGGTACATCGTAATTCAGATCAACCGGCTCAATTAAATGCTCTGGCTTATGCGCAAGGAAATGACATTCACCTGGGAGCGGGCCAGGAGAAGCATTTACCCCATGAGGCCTGGCATGTCGTGCAACAGAAACAAGGAAGAGTTCAGCCGACCATGCAGATGAAAGGCAACGTTGATATCAATGATGATGAGGGGTTGGAGAAGGAAGCGGATGTTATGGGTGCCAATGCTTTATCTGCAGGCCGAGGAGATGAAACATCGATCAAAAGAGGAGATATAAAAACCAGTCAGAAATCCATTCAAAGAAAAAGATCAAAAGATGATGACACTACAAAGGAGGACTTTAAGAAAAACTACCGGGGAAATGAGAAAAAGGATGGAGATACCGTTGATGTTGCAGAAGCCAATTATCAAAAAAGTCTTACATCCGGAAGGGATAAAATGAATGAAGCTGTAAAATGGTTTACAAATGCTTCTGATAAGAAAGCACGGATTGAAACATATGGAGGGACTTATCAAAGTGTTCTTGATGCGGGATACAAGGTATTCTGGTTTTTCCCGGATGAAGAATCTGTTACTATTTGCATGACACGTGGCACCATACGTAAAGGAAATAATGATGACAGTGGTAGTGATATTGAATATGATAGTGAGGGAGACAATGAAAATGGCAATGATAGTGAAAATGAGAGTGAAAACAATAAAGGAGAAATCGTAATTCTTGAGAGCCGGGAAGTCAGTGGTTATGCTCATTCAGATGTGTTTGAAGAAGATCAGGATTATTTGTATGCCAATACTTACAATGTTAAAACCGGAGAATTCCATGCCAGCATAAATTTCAGAGATCTGGATACAAAGCTTGCAAATAAAGAAAATTTGCCTGCGGCATTAAGTAATTCGGAAATCATCTGGTTTATGCAATCTCACGCTAAAGAGGTATATCGATTGAAATATCCGGAAGCTGGTGAGCTCTGTGCAGTTACATCCATAAGCAGGGAAGAAATCGGAAACACACAAACACTGGATACCATATTCATGGCTGACGAAAACAGAGTTGCATTTGTGGGTAATACCGTAACACTTAATGAACCTACGGACGAAGCCATTGCAATACTTGGTACGCCTAACGGCAACTCATCATTGTGGATGCTTATACAACATGAGAAATCAGGAGAAGTTGATATTGAATCTGTAGAGTTTGAGAGCGATCATATTAAAATCAATTATATGAGGGATAATGTGCAGAATGATTAAAAAATATCCTCATATAGGGGAATGCCGACTGACTTTATTTCGTTGTTAATGGACATCAGGTATTTGTATTCCTATTTAATACTTCTCAATATTATCAACATTAGGAATTGATTTATATAAAAGCCTTTCGAATGCCTGAGGTCCTATTTTCATTGGTCCTCTGTATGGATACATGAAAGCAATAATAAGAAACAGAACAAAACTTATCATCGCACATTGCAAAAGGGTTAATACAACATGTATGCGCATGGGTTTAATGATAAAGAAAAAGCCACTAAAGATTGAAATGAAGATACAGCAGAATATTACAATCCACATAGGTTCGGGAACGACGTCCTGACTGGATTTAAGCAATCTGTGCCGTCTTAGTTCAGAAGCTTTGATCAGAGTTTCAAGTAATATTTTTCTGATTTCTGCTTCCTCCTGGTTCTTCGTTTTTAACTTCAATACATATAACTGAAATTCATTTAAAATTTTGCTTACAGTAGTACCATCACCGCCATTCTCCATTTCCGGCCATGATACATCAATAGTAGTCTTTATAATTTGCTTTACATAGTTTTTGGTTTTAACACAATCCTGATATTCCAGACCTCTGGTGTTTCTATAAATATTTAAATAATTAGACATTTCTATCGTAATGTTTTCCTTTTCATCCTGATAGTTTTTCCACGTTTCAACTAAAACCATTGCTAATAGAAATCCAAGAACGGCCCCGTTAATGGTAAAGAAAGGAACAATAAATCTTGAAGTATTTAATTGCTTTTCTATCGAATGAAAGAACTTATGTACAATAAGTAAACCACTGATTGAAAGTATTGAGATTGAGAAAAAGATCAGTGCAAATAATATGAAGGGATTTAAGCCTGCCAGATAAAATGTCATAATTTAATTTGTGCGGAAGTTGTTGGTTATAGCTTAATAAGAGTTAAAGTAAAATTTTCATGGGCATTTAAAGTATACATTGAAAGTAGAGCCTTTGCCTACTTCGCTTTCAACTTCTATTTTACCTCCCGCATCATCTATAATTCTTTTAATTATATATAATCCTATTCCGGTTCCCTCTGTTTCTGTATTAAATCTTTTAAACATTTTAAATAGCTTAGCCTGCTTTAGATTTATTCCAATGCCATTATCAGATACAGATAGAATAGCATAATTATCTTTTTTATAGCACTTAATCCAAATCAAAGGTCTTCTCTGTGATCGGTATTTTATAGCGTTGCTTAACAAATTCATTACAATGCTTCTGATATCTTTCTTAGAAAACTCTATGGAGGGACAGTCGTCTAAGTTTAACCTTATTTCCGCATTACTTTTTTTAATTTGATCAAAGAGCTGTATTTGGACATCTTCAATTATCTCACTTAAGTTCTGAGGAGCAATATCATCTTTTTCCATTCTTTGCACCTTAGAAATTTCAGTTAGATCCAAGATAGTATTTTTTAATTTGGCAATGGATGTTTTGATCATCTCAATCAGCGCAATAATTTCCTTGTTACCGAAGGAGGACGCTGAAGTGACATCGTCAAGTATGGTTGTCAATCCTTCAATATTTGCTATAGGTGCTTTTAAATCATGTGATGCCGTATAGATAAAATTATCAAGGTCTGTGTTTATTTTTAAAAGGGTATCATTTTTTTCATTCAGATCTTTTGTGCGATCTTCCACTTTTTTTTCAAGTTCCAGATTTAGTTTATGCAGCAGATCTTCTGTCGCCATTAATTCTTCTGTAGTCTGTTGAAGCTCAATATTTGACTTGTTTAATTTGGCAAGATTTGTTTTTTGATCTGTTATATCATATGATACACCTAAGTATCCTTTAAAGTTTTTATCGACATCATAAAACGGACGTCCGGAACTTAAAATCCATCTCCATTGTCCATCATATCTTTTCATCCTGATTTCAATTTCGAAGTTAAGTTTATGCTTTGATGCATATTCATAAGCATTCGTTAACCGTTCGAAATCTTCTTTGGGAATGGAGGTTGACCAATCTTTTTTGAGCTCATCTTCCAGGCAAGTTCCGGAGAATTTAAGCCATGTCTTGTTATAATATTCAGGAATTCCTTCGCTATCGGTTCTCCAGATCAAAGCGGGGAAATCTTCTAAGATGGTTAGGTAAAAATCTCTGGATTGTTTTAATCTTTCTTCTGTTTGTTTTTTTTCAAGAAAAGTTCCTAACTGAATAGCAAGTGATGTTACTACTCGTGTAAAAATAATATCCTCTTCTTTGGATTCATTAAAGTAAAACATAAGGGATGCAAAAACTTCTCCTTCATGTGTAATTATAGGGACTCCTAATACACTCTTAAGTCCTACCTGTCGGGCAATTTCTTTTCTTTTAAATTCACTTTTCAAGGATGTTATATCAGGACTCCATACCGTTTTATTAAGAAAGACACTCCCTGTCATTCCTTCTCCAACCCTAAATGTAGACTGCCTGCTGACTTCAAAAAATGGCATAAATTTTTCTTCACTCATATACCATACAGGAGCATATTCAATCACGTGTTTTACTCTGTTCAAAACCCATGCTTCTCCGCAATTCCATCCTGCTTCCTGACAAATAAACTTTATAGTTAAACTTAATGCATTATTGAAATTATCAGCCTTGCTTATTGCAGCGGATATAGTCTGGAGGATTTCCATTTCCTTTAATACTTTATGTTTTTTAGAAATGTCCCTGATTATTCCTGCAAAAAAATATTTTTCTCCTTCCTTCCAGGCTGATAGAGAAAGCTCGATAGGAAACTCTATTTGTTTTTTATTTATAGCTGTTATTTCAAAAGTCTTTCCAATTAGTTTTGGTTGCCCGCTTGAGATAAATCTTTTTATTCCCGTTAAATGAGCTTTACGATGTTTTTCGGGCATAAGAATAGTTAGACTCTCCCCGATGATTTCCTCTTCCTGGTATCCGAATAATTCAATAGCCTTCTTGTTACAGTATAGTATAGTCGAGTTCTCATCTGCTACAAAGATGGAATCTGTCGCAGATTCAGCGATTGCTCTAAAACTATTTTCAGACAATTTAATCCGAGGCTCCTTGTTTTTCATGCGGTTCTATAGAAATGCCACTGATAAATTATTTTCGATATTATATAAAACAATTTTTCTTTTTTTTAATCATTCCGAAAATGTATGGCTAGGTATATGTTTATTCTATTAAAATAGAAAAGTTAAATCAATTGTTTTGAGCGTTGCTAAGGCGTTGTAACATATTGTGGTAGCAATACAAACAAAATGGATTGAATGTGATCTGATTTTATAAATGATGATTATGTTATAGGTAGGTGTTAGACTGCAAGCAAATTAATGATTTAAGTTAATCCTTTATCTTTGTTTAAGGGTTGAAATAGTATAAAGATTAAGGTTGGCAGGTCTCAATATAAAATTGTAATTACAAAAAGATAATTTTATACCTTTTTGATTCCTTTGGGGATTTTATCTGGGGCCATTTTACCCCAGATTTAGTATGTGTTTTCGTGTAAGTCCAATCTATTTCTTTAGCGCTTCCCGCACTTTAGGTGCTATTTTTGTACCGAAAATTTCTATCGATTTCATAAGTGATGTGTGCGAAGGCCCACCAACATCCATGTGTGCAGAGAACCGAGTGAGACCAAAGAGTTCGTGAGCCTCCAGGATTTTATCGATTGCTTCGGTGGCATCACCAATGATGAGGTGACCATTCTGCCCCCGGCCATAATCGAATTGACTGCGTGTAAATGGCTGCCAGCCTCGCGTGCGACCAATTCGGTTCATCTGGTCCGAATAGACAGGGTAGTATTCATCGGCTATTTTTTTACTATCATCTCCAAAGAAACAATGCATATGCACGCCAACTTTAAATTTGGCCATATCATGATTATAGTGCTGATATACATCTTGATAATACTGGAATAATGGTTGAAACTGTGCAGGGTTGCCTCCGATGATTGCAAAGATTACAGGCAAGCCGGCCTTACCTGCTCTTAGAACTGATTCTGGTGTTCCACCCACTGCTACCCATATCTTAAGCTCATTATCTACCGCACGTGGTAAAACTTCCTGGTTATTTAATGCAGCTCTGTATTTTCCTTTCCAGGTGATAGGATTCTGTTTGTTTATATTCACCAGTAGATCAAGCTTTTCTTCAAACAAGCCATTATAGTCTTTGAGATCATATCCATAAATGGGAAAGGATTCGATAAAGCTTCCTCTTCCTGCAGTGATTTCTGCACGCCCATTGCTTATCTGATCGATGGTAGCAAAGCTTTGATAGATCCTCACCGGATCGGAAGAGCTGAGTACTGTCACTGCACTGCCTAATTTAATATGCTTGGTAACGGTGGCTGCTGCAGCTAATACAATTTCAGGTACAGATACCGCATAATCAGGACGGTGATGTTCCCCAATGCCAAAGAAGTCCAGGCCAACCTCATCCATCAATTTTATCTCCTCGATCAGTTCACGCAAGCGCTCACCTGAGGGTAGCGGTTGCTCATTCTGATCATAATGATTGTCTCCAAACATTCCTATACCAAGTTCCATATGTAGTAATTCTCTTTTTGTAAAGATAGGAAAAGAACGACTTAGTGGTAGTACATGTTTGGAACTTACTTGTATATTTTATTAGTTAGAGGAGCAGTTTTCCTTGATTTCCAATGTTTAACTTAGGAGTAGGTTTAAGGTTTAAATTCAATCAATTCACTTGTTTTCCAGCCCAACCTATGTGAAATCACATACAGTGTTTCTCCTTTTTTTAATTGAAATGGCTTAGTATAGATTTTCCATTGATCCGATGGTTTTGTTTTATAACCTATAGAAGCTCCTTTTGTACTGGTTGTCAGAGTAACTTTATTTTTCACCAAATTTATCTGTGGCTTTTCTGCCTGCGGTTGTTGCAAGTTAGGCCAAAAAGTTTTAGCAATATCAGATTCGGAAGTAAAACCAAGATCTCCTGTTTCCCTGATCCATAGATCAAGAGCACCTCTTAATTCAATAAGTTTGGCTTGATGTTCAGCACTGCCAGCTATATTATTTATTTCGTAAGGATCATTCTTTGTATCATATAATTCTTCTGGTGGCTTGGTCTTTCTCATAAGCGCCGCTTGAACCGGGTTCAGTTTTCCCAAACTATCTAATCTGTACAACTCTTTAACACCTTCTTGTGATTTTCTATAAGTAAGATTAAGGAACTGTGGTTTCTGAGGCTGGTAATTTCGTATGTATTTATACCTCCCGTCACTTGTGGCCCTTAGCAGGTCTATCGACTCATCAAATCTATCCGCAGAGAAGTACACATACTTTCTTTTATTTGCTTCATTGTTTGCAAATATGTTTCTTCCATGGATATTAGGAGGAGTGGGAATATTATAAAAAGATAAAATGGTTGGTCCCAGATCCATTAGATAAACCAGATCATTGTTTATGGTGCCTGCCTGGCGCTTATCAGGGAAACGTATTAAAAGAGGAACACTCACTCCTGAATTATGCAAACTCCTTTTACTGCGGGGAAGACCATTGCCATGATCTCCTGAAAGTATGATAATAGTATTCTTCAGTAATCCATTTTTTTCAAGTGTATCAAGGATTTTTCCGATAATGACATCACAGTATTTTAAGTTATTATATTGAGTTGCCCAATCCAGTTTATTTGTCACTGTCTGTGGCAGATAGGGCGGGACAATTACTTTGGAAGTATCTACAGACAATGGAATATTTTGTCTTCCCCATCCCCAGATTTGAGATTCATGCGTTTCCCAGAAATTGATTTGCTTAAAGAAAGGCTTGTCTTTAGGGAAACTAAACCTGTCTGTTGAATCATTTGCAGGATATACATCCCAGGTTAAAGGCGATGCTGCAAACTGATAATCTGACTTTTTGCTTGAAACGGTATAAACTCCATTTTCTCTAAGTATATCCGGGAAACATCTAACATAGTCAGGGGGTACCACTTCATAGTTCGGAATATTGGGATATTTGTTTTGTGCCTGTATGCGCATGTTGTGCGATCCGATAGAAGTCGGATACATTCCTGTGATGATACTTGATCTGGTCGGTGCACATACAGGAACAGTTGTAAAGGCTTTCTTAAAAACTATGCCTTCTTTTGCTATGCGATCGATATTGGGCGTGGAGATTGTCTTGTCTCCGTAAGCAGAGAATATAGGACTTAAATCTTCAAAGTCCAGCCATATGACATTCGTTGAAGTTTGTGAGAATGAAACATGTATTATATTTAGAAAAAGTATTTTGAACAGAATAGTTCTAATTGTGCTTTTCATTTGAGATAAAATTTTTTGTTCTTTGAAATTGGAAGATTAATTCAAGGTTTTATTGCATGCTATTGAGGTAAACTTCTCGTATATATGAAGATTGAGTTGCGATAAGCAAAGCATGAATGTTTACAGCCCTTCTATTAGGATTATCAAAACCAAAAGAACAAAAAAAATGACTTTGAATAAAGTTATTTAAAGAAATGCCGGAATGGATACCAGTATGGGCAGAGGCATTGTAATCTTTATATCTGTCAAAAGGAAGTTGCAATATTTTATACGGTAATTAAAGTACAGAAAAACAATGCCATAGGCCTTGTTCCAAAGAGAAATATTTTGTTATTTAGTTCAGTTTTTAAATGGATTTTTATGTCTTCTTATAACATACTTACAACTTTTGCAGGACTTCACCTTAAGAAGAAATTAATGTATGCAGGTTCATTGAATCTTATGGCATTAAATATTGCATTGATCATTTTTGTTGAAGTGGATGATAACTTCAGACTTCTTTGTATCTGCAATGCTTTATTTTGGATCGCAAATCTTGTCTACAATCATTTTTCAAAGAATGTTGATCATCCATATGTCGCTATGACAATTTATGGCCTGTTGAGCATATTTGTCCATGCTTATTTAAAAGGAGGTTTTTACAGTTCATATATGTTTTGGCTTCCGCTTATGAGTTTGGGCATGAGTATTTTCCTCAATAAATTTTACGCGATCCTTTGTATTGTTTTCAGTACGATAACTTATACCTTATTTCTTTACCTGCAGCTTTCCGGTAAAGCAGACTTTCAGGAAGAGTTAAAGCAAGTTCCGCCATTATTGGATTATATAAATTTCATGAGTGTATTGGTAATGCTATGCCTGATACATTATTTCTTTTTCACTAAAGAAAATCTGGACCTGATCTGGAAGCGTGAAAGTGAAATGAAAGTGGGTGATCTGCAATCCAAGCTTAGTCAAAAGGAAACAGAAGTAGAGAAAATGAGGACGAATATGGCTCAGGATTTTCATGATGAAATGGGTAATAAACTTGCAAGTATTTCAATTCTTACACAAAGTCTTGATCTTAAACTTAGGCAAGAGCTGTCTAGGACTTCGGTTGAAGAGTTTAAAATACTTGAAATAATTCATCAGACAGTATTGGAGGTATATGACGGAACAAAAGATTTTATCTGGTCTGTAGATCACAGAAGCGATTATCTTCTTGAGCTTTTTATTTATGTGAGAGAATTTGGTGAACGCTTTTTTAATAATCTGGAGATCAACTTTAAGTCCGAGTACAATGCTGATACATCTATTCCATATAGATTGCCGCCATTATGTGGAAGGCAGTTGATTCTTGTATGTAAAGAAATAATGACTAATGCTGCAAAGCATTCAAAGTGTCAGGAATTTACTTTAAAGATAGATGTGGCCTCCGATACACTTAGAATTATCTTCAGTGATAATGGAACAGGATTTGACCAAAATTATATTAAGCGCAGAAACGGATTGAGGAATATTGAAGAAAGATCTATTTCATTCTGTAAAAATTTTTCGATGGAATCGTCACCATCAGGAACAAGATATTCTTTATTCCTGGATATTATTTCAAGTGAGACTACCCATATAGGGTAGTTTGCAATTTTAAATCATATTATAATTTTCAAGAATGAAATCAGTAGTAATAATAGAAGATAATGTAAATTTTGTAAAGGGCTTTGAATTCCTCATAAATTTCACTGATAAGTTTAAAGTGATAAGTGTATTTAACTCATGTGAAGATGCCTTAGTTGAAATCAAGGCTTTGAACCCTGATATTGTGCTGATGGATGTTGATTTACCCGGAATGAGTGGAATTGAAGGCACAAGGAAAATCAAACAGCTTATACCTTCTGTTGAAATACTCGTTGTCACTGTTTTTGAAAACAGTGAAAAAGTTTTTGCTTCTCTTGAAGCCGGGGCAAGCGGATACATTACAAAAAACAGCGGAACGAGACAAATTCTGGATGCACTGGAAGAGTTGCTGATGGGAGGAGCTCCTATGAGTGCAAATATAGCAAGAATGGTAGTTCATTCATTTAAAAGAAAGCTAAAGCCGGAGTTGCTTACAGAAAGAGAATCTGAGATTCTCCAGTTTCTGTCCATTGGTAAAAGTTATAAAACAATTGCTGCGGAACTTAACATAAGTCTAGATACAGTGAAGTTCCACATCAAAAATATCTACATAAAGCTGCAAGTTTCGAATAAGGAGGATGCGATTGCAGAAGCAAGAAAAAATAACTGGGTTTAATCTTCCGAATTCATTTTTTATTTATACCTGACTACCATTCTCGGGTAGTACAATCGGACTTTTCTGTACCTACCTTTGATCTAAATCAGATTAATATAAAAGTTATAGCAGTTCTATGATAGTGCGTTATGTGGTTTTTTTTACATGCATATTTAATATTTTTTTTGAGAGATTTTCTTTTTGTTTAGTTCCGAATTTTTGATCAGTGATCTGCAATACAAGCAATGCGTTTACTTGGTAGATTAAGGCAAATATTTTTCCTGGGGCCGCTTTACTTGAAAAGTAAACGTTTATGCCTTCTACCATTGCGGCACTATGCAGCTTTTTTTATATGCGATTGTCACTGACTCTGACATTTCTTTTTTTGAGATTTGATTTGCAAAATGACATTTATAGATCCTTGCTTTTTATCTATAATGTCTGAAATCCCAAGCTAAAATTTTAAACTTAATTTTTTAAAACACTAAAATGAAAAAAAGATTTTTACCACTATTAATGCTTTGTATGGCAGCATTTACAAGCAGCCAGGCGACGATGTATTATGCAGGTACCCCTTTGAATAACACAAGAGATTCAAGTAAGCCATTAGGCAAACATCCAAGTAATCCTTATGGACTTCAGGCTGGGGTTAATGCAACAAATGCTGGTGACACCTTGTTCATCATGGGAGGAACTTATACAGGAGCTTCTGATACTTCTCCCTTAATGAAAATTAATAAAGCCGGCACCGCAGCTGATCCTATTGTTATTATTAATTATCCGGGACATACACCGATTTTAAAATCCGCTAGTACAGGATCATGGAGTTTGATTAAGATTTATACAAGTGAAAGTAATAAAGCTGTAAATCCTGCTTATATTACAATCAAAGGACTTACACTTCAAGGGAACAATGGTAGTGTCAGTCCTACAGATCCAGCGCTTGAAACTCAAACCAAGACTACTGCACCTGCTAAGTTTAATGGTGTTGGAATTTTAATTACAGGCCCTTTTGCATGGGATCAGGAGATTGATGGACTCGATAAATACAATATCCCACATCACATTACTGTTGTTGATTGCAATGTATCAGATTTCCCTTCAGCAGGAATTTCCGTTATGAGAGCCGACTACATTACAGTAGAAGCTTGTGCGGTGTATAATAATTGCTGGTACACATATTATGGTACATCAGGGATAAACTTCTATCAGGCTACCCTTTACATTGAGAATGCTCCTGTTAACGCCAATGAAGCGAGGATCAGAGTTACGAGAAATAAAGTTTATGGAAATGATCTGAGAGTGGCTAATCAGGAGTTTGGTCAAAGATGGGATGGCAATGGAATAATTATTGACAATTTTAATCACAACCAGGACCTTTCTGATGGCAGAGGACCTTATAGCTATCCTAGCTATGCAGGAAAAACTGAAGTCTCCAATAATGCCATATATAACAATGGTGGAGCAGGAGTAAAGGTATATACATCTGATAATGTAGATATTTATAATAATTCATTTTACAATAATCAGGTAAATCCGTATGCGGACAATGCAGATCTTTATGTAAATGCTATTGTTAATTTAAATGTTAAAAACAACGTATTTTCAGGGGCTAATATGGAGTTAGTACATTATAACCTGTCGAATGCGGTTTTTAGCAATAACATATTTACTAAAGCTAGTTCTATATCAGGAATTACTTGTAGCTCTTGCATTATTGCAGATCCTCAATACGTGGATCCGGGAATTCTGGGGACTTCAAACTTCAGAGTTCAACCAACAAG
Organism: Sporocytophaga myxococcoides DSM 11118; assembly: GCF_000426725.1. Taxonomy (NCBI): domain Bacteria; kingdom Pseudomonadati; phylum Bacteroidota; class Cytophagia; order Cytophagales; family Cytophagaceae; genus Sporocytophaga; species Sporocytophaga myxococcoides. The sequence continues at coordinate 91,503 of NZ_AUFX01000012.1, forward strand.
TCCGGCAATAGATAATGCTGAAAGAATTGCATCTATAACTGTAGACAGACCTTACAATTCAAGAACTGCATATGGGCCTATGGATATTGGAGCTTATGAATATCCTGTCAATCTGAGAAATCTTACAGCGGATGGAAGTCTGGCAACTGCTCTTAAATTTGACGGTGTTGATGACTATGTGACCTCTTTGTACAATACTGGATTTAATGGTCTTGGTACAGCTAATTTTACTATAGAGGCTAGAATTAAAGCAAGTCCGACAACAGGGAATTTACCTACGATAGTGTCAAACAGAACAACAGGAAGCAACGGTGCTATACTATATATTAATAAACTTGATAATGGAAAATTGTATCTAAATATCCAGGGAATCAATTTTGTTGGTGGCAATCAGAACTTATTGGATAATAATTGCCATCACGTTGCAGTTGTGAGAAATGGTTCCACTTTGAAGTTTTTTGTTGATGGAGCTTTAACAGCTACAAGAAGCATAAGTGCAAGTATTATAGGTGGGGGATTGACAAGAATCGGCCATGATGCACCACTTCTGGCTTCTGGTTATTTTAATGGAGAAATAAGTGAGGTTCGTTTGTGGTATAGAGCTTGTTTAGATTCTGAGATAGCTTCGAATGCTAATAAATCCCTTTATGATGCTGGAACATTTCAGCCATCAGGAGATCTGAGCGAATATTGGAGGCTTAATGAGGGAAATGGGCAAACTGCTTTCAGCGCTCTTGTAAGAGGAAGCGGGCATTGTGTTTTGGGTGCAACATCAGCGATTGAATCTACAGATCCTCAATGGGTATCAAGCTGCACTTCTATTCCGAAAAAATATGGTTCATCATTTGAAAACCCTATTAGAATAGGTACCCTGAGCTCAGGTTCTGTTTATAAAGACACACGTAGCAATGTATCAGGAAGCGGATATGATAATGATTTCGGATATAACAATGACGATATTTTTTATACATTTACCATAGCTCAGAAATCGCAAGTAAAGATCACCAATTGTGGTTCAGGAATATCAGATTCTTACTTATTCCTGATAAACACTCAAAAGGAAATTATTACCACTGATGACGATGGTGCTCCTTGCGGAGGTAATAAAGCAGAATTGAATTATGTGCTGAATGCAGGAACATATTATGTTGCTACAGAAGGATATGGCTCGACAACAGGCAGTATTACAACAACGATAGAAGCTGCGGCGTCTAACTTGCCGGCAGATTTTACAAGAAAGGCTGCATTTAATGAGTCTGCTGATTCAAAAGAAAACATTTCAACAGAGACTGCTTTACCTATAGAAGTGCTTGCATTTCCAAATCCTATTTCGTCAGGAGATTTAAATTTTGGTCGTAATGTTGAAAAATATTCAATGACAGATATTACTGGCACTGAAGTTTCCAGCGGTGAGAATGTTGATCATATAAATGTAGATACTCTTCCTAAAGGAGTATATTTTATAAACATGGATGGCAAAATCCAAAAAGTTATAGTTCAATAAGTAATTATTACAGGAGCTGTACTGTTTCATATAGCTCCTGTTTTATCAATGCTTATGAACTCCAATTCATATTCTATAGATTTTTCAATGCTATGGGATAAATTTTTTACCCAACTAATAAACATTAAAATGAAAAAGAGATTTTTACCGCTATTAATGCTGTGTATGGCAGCATTTACAAGCAGCCAGGCAACCATGTACTATGCAGGTACACCTTTAAATAACACAAGGGATTCAAGTAAGCCATTAGGCAAGCATCCTAATAATCCTTATAGCAGTCTGCAGCAAGGAGTGAATAACGTAGTTGCGGGCGATACCTTATTTATTATGGGAGGTACTTATACGGGCGCTTCTGATACTTCGCCATTAATGAAAATTAACAAGGCTGGTACAGCTGCAGATCCTATTGTTATTATTAATTATCCTGGGCATTCACCTGTTTTAAAATCAGCTGCTACGGGTTCATGGAGTCTAATCAAAATTTATACGAGTGAAAGTAATAAAACAGTAAATCCGTCTTATATTACTATTAAAGGACTTACGCTACAGGGGAATAATGGTAGCGTGAATCCTACTGATCCGGCTCTAGAGGCACAAACAAAAGCAACTGCACCTGCAAAGTTTAACGGAGTGGGAATTCTGATCACCGGTCCTTTTGCGTGGGATGGCGAGATAGACGGGCTTGACCAATATAATATCCCACACCACATTACAGTCGTTGATTGCATAGTATCGGATTTTCCTTCATCCGGAATATCTGTTATGAGAGCAGATTATGTTACAGTTGAGGCCTGTGAAGTATATAATAACTGCTGGTATACATATTATGGTACTTCGGGAATCAACTTCTATCAGGCAACTTTATTTGCTGCGAATACACCGGTGAATGCAAATGAAGCAAGAATTAGAGTTACAAGAAATAAAGTATATGGTAATGATTTGCGTGTAGCTAATCAGGAGTTTGGTCAAAGATGGGATGGCAATGGAATCATTATTGACAATTTTAATCACAATCAGGACTTGCAAGATGGCAGAGGTCCCTACGTGTATCCTTCGTATGCTGGCAAAACTGAGGTATCCAATAACGTTGCATTTAACAATGGAGGGGCTGGAGTAAAAGTATATACTTCTGATAATTTGGATATTTATAACAATTCATTCTATAACAATCAAGCAAACCATTATGCAGCGAATGCTGACCTTGATTTAAACGTTATCACTAATGTGATTGTCAAAAATAATGTTGTTTCAGGTATATTCAAGGAACTGAATGCCGGAGGACTTACAAATGCGGTATTTAGCAATAACCTTTTCTCCAATGCCAACTCAATTTCCGGAATTACTTGTAAGTCATGTATTATTGCTGATCCTCAGTTTGAAGCACCAGGTATATTGGGCTCATCAAATTTCCGTATGAAATCAACGAGTCCTGCAATCAATAGTGCTGAAAGAATATCTACCATTACAGTTGATAGACCTTATATTTCAAGAACGGCTTATGGACCAATGGACATGGGTGCATACGAGTACCCTGCCAATCCATTGAACCTTTCTGCTGATGGTATTTCAACTAATGCATTGAAATTTGATGGCGTTGATGACTATGCTAAAATTACTACTAATCATTTATGGAATTGGGGTACTTACGATTTCACGGTAGAAGCAAGAATAAAAGCAAGTAGTTCAAGTAGTATGCAATATCCTGCTATAATATCTACCAGAACAACAGGAAACAATGGATTCAAATTATACTTAAATTCTACTGACGGAAAATTGAATTTGAATCTTCAGGGCATTAACTATACTGCTAATGGCCCGAATCTCAAGGATAATAATTGCCATCATATTGCAGTAGTAAGACAAGGATCTGCTTTGAGATTTTATATAGACGGAGTTTTGACAAATCAGACTACAACATCCTATAGTATTGTTGGAGGTGGTGATGTACGGATAGGTCATGATGCAGGAAATCCTAACGCTACTTATTTTAAAGGTGAAATCGGCGAGATAAGATTCTGGGGTATACCACGAACTGCATCCGAAATTTCAGCGAATATGAATAAATCACAATATGCAGAAAGGACTTATTATGGATATACTACTGGTTTGGAGTTTTATTTCAGGCTTAATGAAGGAACTGGTCAAACTTTATTCCACAGTGTTGCTGGAACAGATTTTAACTATGGTACTTTAGGTGGATCTTCTGCTGGTGAATCCAGCGATCCTGTTTGGGTAAGCAGTTGTGTCGGTATTCCTAAAAAGTATGGATCATCTTTTGAAAACCCGGTAAGTATCGGAGTTTTGAATCCTTGTACCACTTACAACAATACTTTGAATACGACATCTAATGGGTATGATAATGATATAGGAGATGCAAGTGATGATGTTTATTATTCATTTACATTAAATCAGAAATCAAATGTTGTAATCCATCAGTGCAGCTCAGCCATTTCAGATGTCAATCTCCGGCTGTTATATTCGGATAAAGCTGTTTTGGCTAACACAGTGACCTACTTCCCATGGTGTTCTATTCCTGCAAATGCAGGCGTGGAGTATGTTTTGAATCCTGGAACTTATTATGTAGTTTCAGAAGGTTCGGGAACTCTGACGGGAAACATTACAACAACAATTACATCTACAGCTTCTTCATCATATCCAAGTTTTCCTGATCTAAGGACGGCTTCTGGGTCTATTGGGATGGATTCCGATGTCGAAAACAATGTATTTGACAATCTTTCAGATACAAAAGTTTATCCAAACCCGGTTGCTTCAGATGTATTGTATTTCGGATTAACTGCGGAGACTTTCGTTCTAACTGATCTTACCGGGTCAGTTATAGCTGAAGGTGCAAATTCAGACCATCTTTTTGTTGATCAACTCCCATCGGGTGTTTACGTCATAAATATTGATGGTAAAATTCAGAAAGTAATAATTCAATAAGAGTATATTTTGTGGGAAGCTGGTAATTCCAGCTTCCCTTCCTAAACTAGTTATTTTGATAAATAACCTTTTAATCTAAAGGTATTGATCTTATCATAAACTTATTTACTTCATGAAAAAACAATTACTTTTTATTTCATCTTTATTCTTATCACTTACTCTATCTGCACAAAAACAACTTCCAAACCCCAGCTTTGAAGAGTGGCAGAATACTGGGGCTGAAGTGGAGGAACCCTTGTCCTGGCTTGCTCCTTCGGATTGTGAAGAAGGTTGCGAATATTATTATGAGAAGGTACAGGATGGTCATACTGGTCTTGCTATAAAATTAAAGGCCGTTGAATCTGACCCTGATGATGTCCAGCCTCTGATGCTGATCGAAGAGGATTTTCTTGCAAAACCTTTAAAGGTTACCTTCTGGTATAAGTCTTCGACCGAAATAAGATGTGCCATTGCCATGTCTGCAGGGCCGATCTTTTCTGAGGAAGAAATAGCTGTTGGAGAAGGCTTAATAACAGCTCCTCCCAGCGGAACTTTTGTTAAAGCTGAAGTTCCTATCTTATATTCCGAGGATAAAGCACCTGAACATCTTCTTCTCGTTTTTGCTTTGGCTAGAGGAGGGTTGACTTCTACAGATTTTGTAATTATTGATGATGTAGAACTTTCTTACGGATTGACATCAATAAGTAATCCTTTAATGACTGAAGTTGTAGGAAGCAATATGATATCAGATAGGTTAGAATTGAAATCTGTAGTGGATGAAGTACAAATATTTAATTCTTCAGGAATGCTTGTTCTTAAAGCAACAAAGTCAACGGTTATTGATACTTCGGTCTTGTCTGAAGGACTCTATATGGTTTCATTAAAGAAGGGAGAATCCTTTGGAACCATAAAAGTTTTAAAAAAATAATGTGATGCCTGATATAAGAGATGAATAATATAATTCGTCTCTTATAGGGCTAAAGAGTTTTAGGAAAGTAAATCCGAAAAATTGATCCTTCACCTTCTACACTGTCAACTTCAATTTTTCCATTTGCATTTTCAATTATACGTTTGACGATATATAGACCAATCCCAGAGCCCTCAATATGACTTTGAAGCCTTTTAAACATTGAGAATATTTTTTCCTGTTGACCTTCCTTTATACCTAAACCATTATCTTTAATTTCCAAAACAGTGTATCCTGCTTTTCTTTCTGTTCTTATTTCTATCAATGGTGTTCTTTCAGGTGATCTGTATTTAATGGCGTTGATTAGTACATTGTAAAATACGCTTCGGAAGTTTACTTTTGAAAACTTCAGTTTTGATATTTCAGATAAGTCTGAATTTATTATAGCACCAGACTCTTTTATCTGATTCTGAACATCAAGTTTTAATTCTTCTAGCACTGAGGCTATGTCTATGACCTCTATATCTTCATGGATATTCTTCTGAATTTTTCCTATATCTGTGAGTTCTTTGATAGTTCTTTGAAAGCGTTCAATTGATCCTTTTATAAGATGAAAGATGTTTTCTATCTCTTCATCCCTAATAAGTTTTTCATGGAGAGACACATCTAGCATATCCAGAAGTCCATCGATATTGGCTACAGGAGCTTTTAAATCATGTGAGGCGGTGTATACGAAATTATCCAGGTCCTGATTTATTTTATTAAGTTCGACATTATTCAGGCTAAGTTGTTCATTCATTTTTTCAATATCTTCCTTAACTTTTGCAAGATATTCAAGTGTCAGTTTTTGATCATGTATCTCTGTTGCAGTGCCGAACCATTTTACAATCTTGCCTTTTGAATCTTTCATAGGTAATGCCCTTGAAAGATGCCACCTATATTCGCCATCTCCTCTCCGCAGCCTGTATTCTAATTCATAAGGTTCTCCTGTAAGGAGGGAGTGTCTCCATCTGTTTAATGTTCTAATATAGTCCTGCGGATGTAAGATTTTGAGCCAACCCCACCCCTTACTATGCTCAAAGTCCATTCCTGCATAGTCAAATCCATGTTTATTGATATAATCAATTGCACCTTTAGAATTGGCCGTCCAGACAATTTGGGGAATAGAGTTTGCAAGAAAGCGGTACCTTTCTTCGCTTAGCTTAGCACTCTCTTCTGCTTTCGAACGTTCTTTTATTTGTTTTTTCAGTTCTTTATTTGCGTGTTCCAGTTCCGATGTTCTTTCCTTTACATTGGATTCTAGTTCTTCATTGAACTTTTTTATTTTATCATTGGCAATTTTCAGATCTGTTATATCAACAGAAATGCCCAGTAAATATTGGGGTTTACCATTGACGAAGGAGATGGGTATTTTCTGAGTATGTAACCATTTTAAACCATCCTTGGTGCTGATAGGTTCTTCAGGGATGTTTAGAGGAATTCCATTGTCAAGGACAGATCTGTCCTGAGATGTAAAAAAATCGGCCTGTTTTTTAGAAAAGAAATCATAATCATTTTTTCCTAACAGTTGGTTCTTGTGATAGCCAAGAAGAATTTCTCCAGCTCTGTTCAGTGCTCTAAATCGCAATTCTTTAGCATCTTTTATAAATACCATTGCTGGCATATTCTCAAGCACGGTTTCAAGAACGATTGTGGAATTCTGCTGTTCTCTCCCGATATTTAAAAAGTTTCTGAACCATTTGCTTAAAGATTGCATATCCCTTCAATTCTAGACGTCTTTTAACCCATAACATTTATATAACATATTTAAATAGAGACAAGTTGCCAAGATAGTCTTCCCTTGGTTTATACAGAAGTACCATTGCTCCAAAGTTTTGTAAATTAAACCACAAAGCTCATCGGTTTAAGTATTGACAATTTATATATTTGTAATTGCTTGATCACAAACTATCTATATGAATGAATCTATTCTAACAGCAAAGCAGCGTGAACTAATTGAGAAATTAGGAGTGGCACATGAAAAATCAGGAATGCAGCCTGCACCAGCAAGAATCCTTGGGTTATTGCTGGTTTCAGACAAAACAGAACTTACCTTTGAAGAAATTCAGAACAGTTTAAAAATCAGCAAAAGTTCGACAAGTGCTTCCCTGAATCTTTTGATTTCACTTAACAGAATTGAGTACGTCACTTATTCCGGAGTTAGAAAAAGGTATTTTCGTTTGAAAATCTATAACTGGAAAGAGGATATGAAAAAGCAGATGGAAGGAATTTCTGAGATGAGTACTCTGTTCAAGGAAGTTATGAAACAAAGGTCAAAAACTACAAAAGATTTTAATCAAGCTTTATACGAAATCGTTGATTTTTTCGATTTCTTCAATGATGAAGTTCCGGCAATTTTTAAAAAATGGGAGCAGAAGTATAAAAAAAATAAAGAAGGCAAATAAGTTCTTTATTTTAGTTAACTTAGTTCAGAATTTCCAGAACTAAACTTAACTAATGTTTTTGTTTCTCCGGAGACTATCATACCAATAGAGGAAATAATAGTTACATGATTTTGAGTAGAGTTTACAATCTTAGTCTGTCAACATACAAAAGCAGACTTTTATTATTAGCGTTAGTTTTTTTAGTTTCATTTAAAAGCTATTCACAGACTAATCACACTATCAGCGGGATAGTTAAAGATAATGAGACAGGAGATGTTTTGATAGGTGCTACAGTCTCCGTTAAGGAATCCTCAACAGGGACAGTAGCAAATGAAAAGGGATACTACTCCTTATCTCTTCCGGAAGGCAGCTACACCCTGATGATTAATTTTTTTGGGTACAAACCAAAGGAGATAAAGGTCGACCTCAAAAAAGATCTGACATTAAATATATCAATGTCTGAAGATGTTGATGAGCTTAAGGAAGTTATTGTCACCACTGAAAAGAAAAATGATAACATCACAAAAGCAGAAATAGGTGTTGAAAAGCTTGAAGTAAAAGAGATTAATAAAATACCTGTTTTATTAGGAGAGAAGGATATCATTAAATCCATTCAGCTTATTCCAGGTGTTAAATCCGGAGAAGGTACTGCCGGATTTTATGTACGTGGAGGCGGGGTAGATCAAAACCTTGTATTGTTAGATGATGCACCGATCTACAATGCATCCCATTTGCTTGGATTTTTCTCAGTATTTAATTCTGATGCTATCAACGATCTCACTATTTATAAAGGAGGAATACCTGCCCAATTTGGTGGACGTTTGTCTTCAGTATTGGATATAAAATCCAATGAAGGAAATTACAAGAAACTAAGTGCAAACGGAGGTATAGGTCTTATATCTTCCAGATTAAATATAGAAGCTCCGATTGTTAAAGACAAGGCATCGATCATGCTTGCAGGTAGAAGATCTTATGCAGACTTATTCCTGAAGCTTTCTCCTGATGAAGGTATTAAAAACTCAAGGCTTTACTTCTATGACCTGAATGGCAAGCTAACATTCCGTCTTGGTGAGAAAGACAGAATTTTCATAAGCGGATATTTCGGTAGAGATGTTTTAGGATATAAGAAATTATTCAACTTCGACTGGGGTAATGCAGCGGCTACAGTAAAGTGGATGCATACATTTAATGATAAATGGTACTCTAGCACATCACTAATTCACTCTGATTATAGGTACAGAATAAAACTTGACTTTAGCGGCACTTCAATATTTATTATTTCCAAAATCAACAATGATCAGCTAAAGCAGGATTTTCAATATGTACAGAGTCCTAGAAGTAAATTTAATTTCGGAGTAATTACCTCTTACCTTAAAGTTGTACCGGGTATAGTTACAACTAAGTCAGATAACACTGAAAACGAAGAGAAGCTAAGCAATAAAGTCGGATGGGAAAATGCAGCCTATGTATCTCATGAATTTAAATATTCAGAGAAACTGAATTTTGTTTACGGACTTCGTTTAACTTCTTTCTCTGTACTCGGTCCAGGTGAGTTCCTCGATATTGATAAAAATGGAAATACACTGGATACAACAATTTATGGTAATGGTAAAATTGTGAAAACATATTTGAATCTTGAGCCGAGATTTGCTGCGAGTTATGTTTTTAATGAAAAAACTTCGATTAAGGCTTCTTATTGCAGAACCACACAGAATGTTCATTTACTGAGTAATAGTACATCGGGAAGTCCTACAGACCAATGGATTCCTACAAGTAAATATGTAAAGCCTGAGATAGGTGATCAGGTATCTGTGGGTTATTTCAGGAATTTTAATGACAATAAGTTTCAGTTCTCTGCAGAGGCTTATTATAAAGACATGAAAAATCAGGTGGACTTTAAAAACAATGCTGAGCTTAGCCTGAATAATAATGTCGAAAACCAAATATTGATAGGTAAAGGAAGAGCTTATGGTATTGAGTTTTTCCTGAAAAAGAAATATGGAAAATTTAATGGATGGATTGGATATACTATTTCAAAAACGGAAAGAAAGTTTGATCTTATAAATGATGGGGCATATTATCCTGCCAAACAAGACAGACGTCATGATATTTCAATTGTAGGAATTTACGAATTATCCCCTAAGTGGACTTTATCAGGTTCGTGGGTATATTATACAGGAAATGCTATTACGTTTCCAAGCGGTAAATACTATGCAGATAACAGAGTTGTCTTTTATTATGGAGACAGAAATCAAGACAGGATGCCAGATTATCACCGACTGGATATTGGTGCCACATGGATCAGAAAGAAAACAGATAAGTTTGAATCCAGCTGGACATTTTCCATCTATAATCTTTATGGAAGAGCCAACCCTTATATGATTTATTTCAGGGAGAATAAAACAGATGCCTCTAAAACAGAAGCTGTCAAAGTAACACTTTTTAAAATGGTACCATCGTTCACTTATAATTTTAAATTCTGATAAATATATGGAAATGAAATTTAGCCGATTTGCATATATTGCTTTTGTTTCAGCCTTGTCTTTTCTTATTTCTTCATGCGAAAAAGTCATAGATCTGAAGCTCAAAAATTCAGAAGCAGGCATTGTGATAGAAGGTGCAGTTACAGACCAGCCAGGCCCTTATAGGGTAAAGATTAGCAGAAAGGTCAACTTTGATCAGCCAAATGTTTTTCCTGCTGTTAGCGGGGCTTCTGTTATCATCTCAGACAATATTGGTAGCAGAGATACGTTAAAGGAAGTCCGACCAGGCGTTTATGAAACTAATTCCATAGTTGGAGTTGCTGGCAATACATATACACTAAGCGTTGGTGATCAGGGAAACACATATACAGGGCAATCTGTTATGCCTTCACCAGTAGCCATTGACAGCATTAGTATAGACTATTTTCTCTTCGGTGGCCCGGATACTGCAAAGTTTGTTAAAGTAACCTTTAAAGATCCGCAAGGGGTGAAGAATTATTACAGAATCTTGGAGGTATTTAATGGAGATACACTCAAAGGTATGCACCTGGAAGATGATAATTTTAGAGATGGACAAAAAATTACACAGCCAGTATTCGAAGATGGTGAAGATGGAAATTTTCAGACATTCAAATCCGGCGATGTTGTTACCATACTTTTATTATCTATCGATGAAAATACTTATAAGTATTTAAGAGGCGTAGAAGCAGTTACAGATGGAGGACAGTCTGCATCTCCTGCCAATCCTCCCTCAAACCTCTCCAGACCTGCTTTGGGTTGTTTCAGTGCTCATTCTTTTACTTCCAGGACAATTATAGTGAAGTAATTATTAGTTATGCTTTCCAATAAAGGGAAATCAGGTATGCTCTTGGTTTCCATTTATTGTATAATAGGGTAATTAAAACGAATTATTTTTTGGCAACTATTTTTTAAATCTTTACGTAGCGATTTTATGCTTAGGTCAGAGAGGAATTTATTTCTTGAAAGCAGCTCCTATACCAATTGATTTTTTGACCTGCTTTATACATACAATATCATCTTTCCGTTTTCTTTCAAGAAAAAATTTGATAATCAAAATTACTTATCCCTTGTTGACAGTCATTTAATGGCTTGAAAATTTGGTTTTACCTATAGCTTTAATGCATTAATTGATAAAGCGAAACGTTTTATTGGAAATAACGTTCATGCAATCAAATACTTCAACTACAGAATTTCAAGTAGCTAATTCTTCTTATAGAATCTTATTTAATAAAAGTAGCAAGAATCATTATCGGTAGCACCCGATAATAATTTGAAGGAAGAATTATCACAGGACCTGAGCAGAAGCATTCAAATTTACAGAAGGCCAATATGACCGGAAATTTACAAATACCACCAATAGAATTAACAGATAACAGGAAAAGTTATGAAATTAAAAATGCTGTTTCGGATGGATTTCATTCGTTCCCGATCACTTTACAACCGGTTCAGGAATTGAATGATATAATTGTACTTTCAACAGCTTTTTCAAAATTCCAAATAGTAATCTGCGCGTAGTGTATGGTACAGGAGATTGGTGTTTCGGAAATTAACAGGGTTGTTTCTGTTGTTCGGGAGAAGTTTGACCTTGACTTCAGTAATTATGCGGTATCCTCTTTCAAGAGGCGACTGGAAAGACTTATAGAAGTTCGCAATTACAAGACTATAGACAATCTTATTTTCAAAATTGAAAATAATAATTTTAGCAAAGAGGAGTTTTTGCACGAAATCACTGTAAATGTTACAGAGATGTTCCGCGATCCTTCTTTCTGGAAAGCTATCAAGAAAGTATTAACCTTCTCGCTCGAGTCACTTCCTAAAATTCGTATTTGGCATGCCGCCTGCTCTTCCGGTGAAGAGGTGTATTCCATGTTGATTCTTTTAAAAGAAATGAATTTGCTGGATAAATGCGAAATCGTGGCTTCAGATATAGACAATATGATCTTGGCAAGAGCGAAGGATGGAACAATAGCAATGAGAAACATGGAGCTGAATTGCAAGAACTACGCTCGTGTACATGACGATTATCAGGATTTGATGAAATATTTTAAAGTGGATGGAGAATATTGCAAATTCGACAAGTCCCTTTTATCTAGGGTCTCATTTAGAAATATTGATCTTGTGAAAGCTGAATGTACATCTAAGTATGATATAATATTTTGCAGAAATGTTATGATCTACTTTAATCAGTCTTTGCAGTCCAAGGTATTGAATCTCCTTCACCAAAGTTTATTTATTCATAGTTATCTAGTAGTAGGGACAAAGGAAACAATTTCTTCGGCGTTGGAGGTAGCTCCCAAGTTTATCTCAGTGAATAATGAAGAAAAGATATATAAGAAAATCAAAGATTAGTAATTGTATAAGTGTTATTTAATAATACCAGAAATTAATAATTTCTCTGTTTAGCTCCTTCTAAACTGCAAAATTAAATCAAGCTAAGGAACCCAGATATCCCAGCCCTTTCAACCAGGAAAAGCTGCTTATCTGTTTTGGACTCAACTCTGTTGGTCAATCCGGATATCAGATTCAGAGATTAAGTATTCATATCGTCAATTATAGATCGTTATATGATTCTTCATTTTCAATAGCGGGAGTGTTGGATTATCTCACCTGCTTTGTTCAATTATCAGGGTGGTGGTTGATTCTGAAGGTTTGAAAATCAGACAAATTTACTGGTCATTTATTGAAACCCTTATCAACAAGATAAAGTATACATGTTTCCCGTAGGCATATGTTTTTCGAGTAAAAGTAGTGTATTGGGGAATTTGTGAAAAATGAAACTCGTGCTTCCAGAGCTTGGAAATGCCTATAATATTGTAACAATTAATCAATAATAATTTTTATGAAATACATCTATGAAATTCACCGGATAATGTCAGACAAGAGTTTGATTCTGGTATATGAAGGAGAATTTACACAGGAGATAACCAAGTCTGTGCTAGTGATGGCAGAAAGAAATATGGACTATACCGGTGAAGAGAGTAACATTAAAAGGAAAGTTTTTAACGTTATGGTAGAGTGTCTTCAGAACATCTGCAAGCATGCAGACAGCGTTCAGGAGAAGGAAAAGGAAGCCATTTTCATGATTGGAAAAGAAGCTGATTATTATATCATTACATCTGGTAACTATATTATAAATTCAGACGTTCCATACCTGAAGAGTAAGTTGGAGAAAATAAATTCTCTGGACAAGGATGGCCTTAAAGTACTATATAAGGATATGATTTCTAAAAGTGAAATTTCAGATAAAGGAGGAGCTGGCCTGGGTTTTGTAGATATAGCAAGAAAGTCAGGAGAGAAACTTGAATTTGATTTTGAACCGATCAACGACGTTTATTCCTTTTTCTCTTTCAAAACATGTATTTCAAGAAGTAAAGATCTTTAAAAATAATAATATACAATTCATATGAATCCAATAAAAATTGAAGGTACAGAAGATACTCCAGCAGTTTGTCTTGATAAAACTATAGGTGTATTTGAAGTTTCGGGCAGATCACTTCCTGAAGATGCTGCCGGTTTTTATGCTCCTATTCTCAAGTGGCTTGAAGGATATGCTGCTGATCCAAATCCTAAAACGGAATTTACTATTAAGCTTGAGTATTTCAATACAGCTTCTTCTAAGCTTCTTCTTGATCTTTTAACAAGACTGGAAAAGATTTCTAATGCTAAAATTCTTTGGTACTCTTATGAGGATGACGAAGATATGCAAGAAGCCGGACAAGAATTCTCTGAATTGGTAGAAGTACCATTTGAATTAAAAAACTTTTAATAAAGGCTACGGAAGTAAGTTATGAGTGAGGAAATACTTAAGGCACTGGCACAGTTATATGCTATCATTACCAAGCAGGACACAGGTGTAAGTGAAAAAGAAAGAAACTATGTTATAGATTCCTTCCGTTCAAAACTTGACCAGGTAAGGCTTAAGGAATATGTAGCACTATATGATGAATTTGCCGGTATAGATAATCAGGATAAAAAAGACAAGCCTGAAAAACTTACTTCTGTAAAAGATTCCGTAAGAACACTTTCTATCTGCAGAAAGATTAATAAAACGCTCGTTCAGAAGCAGAAAATCATTGTGCTTATCGAACTTCTGGAGCTCGTTCGTTCAGATGGAAATTATACACCTCAGAGAAAACAAATTATTGAAACAGTCTCAGAAAGCTTTAATATTGAAAAGAACGAACATGATCTCATAGAGTGGTTCGTATTTTCAAGATCTGAAGAGCTGAAGACGGATAGTGCTTTCCTTTTTATCAAAAGCGAAGGAGAAGCATTGGAGCCTGCTCCTAACATTATATTTAATCATCATATCCTTGCTCCTGTAAGGTTCCTCTTTCTGGAGTCAGTAGATCTTATCTTCTTAAAAACAGAAGGGGATGGTTTTACTTTAAATGGTCTTCCTGTAAACTCGGAAGAGATTAAGCTATTCCCTTATGGAAGTATACTTAAGTCTTCTATAGGTGCTACGTTCTTTTACAGTGATATCATCAGGTATTTTATAAAGGAAGAAAATAAAAAGCCTGTAACATTTAACGTAACGGATCTTGAGTATACATTTCAGTCTGGCCGCATAGGCTTGCGTGATATCAATATCGCCGAAAGAGAAGGCACTCTTATTGGTATCATGGGAGCCAGTGGTGCGGGCAAAACCACTTTGTTGAATGTTTTGTCTGGTATTGAAATTCCGTCTAAAGGTCAGGTTATGCTGAATGGAATTGATATACATAAAGAGAAAGAAAAGTCTACCGGAATAATCGGATATATCTCTCAGGATGATCTTCTCTTTGAAGACCTCACAGTATTTGAAAATTTATTCTATTGTGCAAAGCTTTGCTTTGACAAGCTTCCTGATGCTGAAATCAGAGAGAACGTCGAAGGCCTTCTGGGAAGCCTCGGGCTGGCTTATGTAAAAGATCTTAAAGTCGGAAGCCCTCTGGAAAAGACCATAAGCGGGGGTCAGAGAAAAAGACTGAACATAGCCCTCGAACTGATTAGGGAGCCATTGGTTCTATTTGTGGATGAACCAACTTCAGGACTTTCTTCAAGAGACTCTGAAAACGTTATTGACCTTCTGAAAGAGCTTTCTCTAAAGGGAAAACTGATCTTTGTTGTAATTCACCAGCCTTCATCGGACATCTATAAGATGTTTGATAAAATGTATATTCTGGATACAGGTGGATTTCCGATATTTTATGGTAACCCTGTTGAAGGTGTTATCTATTTCAAAAAAATTGCAAATCATGCCGACGCTGAAAAGGGTCAATGCTTCTCATGTGGTAATGTAAACCCTGAACAGATATTTAATATTGTAGAAGAACAGGTTGTTGATGAATATGGTAATTTCACAGGGAAAAGAAAAATCTCTACCAGCGAATGGTATACCAGCTTTAAGAAAAATTTTGATATCCTAAAGCAAAAGGACAGCACTTTCAGTTTGCCCAAAGGGCTGGATCTTCCTACTATTACCAAACAATCAATGATATTTTTCCTGAGAGATTTAAAGGGAAAATTATCCAATAAGCAGTATCTTCTTATCAACCTTATTGAGGCCCCACTACTGGCTTTGATACTTAGTGTTGTAATAAGATATAAGAATACAACAAACGAATATCTTTTCAGATTCAATGAAAATATTCCTGCGTTTATTCTGATGAGTGTAATTGTTGCGCTTTTCATGGGACTTAGCCTTAGTGCAGAAGAAATTATCCGTGACAGGAAGATACTCAAGCGGGAAAAACTTTTAAATCTCAGTAGATTAGGATATCTGTTATCAAAGATTGTCATACTTTTTTCATTTTCAGCAATCCAAACGCTTCTATTTGTCGTAATAGGTACACTTGTGCTGGATATCAAGGGAATGGGCATGTCTTACTGGCTGATATTGTTCTCTTCATCCTGTGCAGCAAATGTTTTAGGTCTGATTATTTCTTCAGCCTTTAATTCGGCAGTTATCGTATACATACTTATACCATTGATCCTTATTCCTCAGATGATCCTCAGCGGGGCCTTATTTAGTTTTGACAAGCTGAACGATTTTCTGACAAATGATAAAAATAAGGTTCCGTTTGTTGCAGATCTAATGATTTCAAGATGGGGATATGAGGCGCTTGCAGTAAGTCAATTTAAAGATAATGGGTATCAAAGTCTGTTTTTCAAAGAGGAGCAGATAAAAGCAGTATCTGATTTTCAACTTGCTCATGGTCTTCCTTTAGTTGAGGAGTTAGTGAAGAAGCTTCAGGAAAAAGGAATTTCAGAAGAGGAAAGAAAAATTAAGTGGAACATAGTTCTTAATGAAATTAAAAAGAATGAACGATTGTCCGGATTTCCATCTCTTGCTCAAATAAGCACTTTGGAAAAAGCAGGTTCAACAGAAGCTTCTCTTGAAGCAGTTTTGGAAATGATCCCAACACTTGATTCTTTTTACAATAAAACAGTTAATCATGCTGTTGAAGCGATGGAGAAGAAAGGATTGTCCAATTCTTCTGAACTCAAAAACAGTCATTACAATGAGAGTTTATCCGATCTTGTAAGAAATCAGAATTCTGTAGAAAGATATAAAATTTCAAAACAGGAAATATTGCCCAAAGTTGACCTGGTGTTTTTTGCATCAAAACCTGACGGCAATTTTGGATACAGGGCTCACTTCTATGCTCCGTCTAAATATCTTGGAAGCATTAAGTTGGATACCTTCTGGTTTAACCTGATTGTATTGTGGACCATAACCGGAATGTTCTTTGCATTCTTATACTTTGATATCCTTAGAATTATTATTGATAAATCCTCAACTATGTTACAAAAGAAAAATTAATTGTATGAAAGACAGAAGTTATATTTTACTAGCTATACTTTTATCTGCATGCAGCACTCACTCTTCCACAGATGAGAGGCTTACAAATTCCATAGACTCTGCAGTAGTTGTACCTGATGTTCAGGTATCTGAAAAGACCATCCAGGGAATCATGCAATCCGTACCTTCTCCACTTGAAATTTCTACAATGATCAAAGAATCAGGGGGAGACTATGATCGGGGAATACTTAATAAAGTGACTAATGCATCAAATTATAACAGCACTTTTAAAAAATCTATCAATCTCGGTGTTTTTAGCACGGATCTTGGTTATATAAATATATATAGTAAAAGTTCTGATGCCCTAAGTTATATTTCCTGCGTAAAAGGAATATCGGATGATCTGGGAATTGGTCAGTTCTTTGATCTGAAGGCGTTCAAGAGACTTGCAGAGAACAATAACAATTATGATTCACTGCTCCTGATTACGACTTCTACATTCGAAGATATTAACCGTTTTCTTAAGGAAAAAAAGAGATCAGAACAAAGTGTTCTTATGCTTAGTGGCGGATGGATTGAAGCACTACACATTGCCTTGAAAGTGCATGAAGCAAATCAGAACGAAGATCTGAAAGAAAAGATCGGAGAGCAGAAAATCGTTCTTGAAAAAATTGTTTTGCTCCTTTCAAACTATAAGGCAAGGCCAGAAGTGAAAGATTTGCTGGCAGATCTTGAGAAGCTGAACGAAGTTTATAAAAAAGTAGAAATCAGCTATACATATCAGGAATCTGTAATGAAGGAAGTTGATGGAGTATTAGTGGTTGAAGATCAGACGACAAGTAAAGTCACAATATCTGATGATCAATTAAATCAAATTAGATCTATTGTTGCAGATCTTAGAAATAGAATTACCGTATAATTATTAAAGTATTAAATATTAGTTTTATGAACAAGAAATCAATCTTCCTGGTATTAATATTTTTTGCTTTTACTTCTATCAAAGCATTTTCTCAATGTAGTTCGGATGAGTGTATTGCCAAGCTAGGCGAGGGATATACCTTTCTTAAAACCTACAAGATGGAAAGTGTGGGCGAGGAAACAGAACATTCCTATGTATTCAGCAGTAAGGAAACGAGTTATATGCTTGTGCTTTGCGGAAAAGATGGTGCTAGCCAGAATGTAACTGTAACACTTTTTGACTCAAACAGAAAGGAGATAGCAACGAATTATGACAAGAAGAACAACAAATATTATTCTGCGATTGTGTATACCAGCAAAGCTACAGGTATGTATTATCTGCGCTATTCTTTTCAAGGTGCTCAACCTTGCTGTGTAAGTGTATTAGCATTCAAAAAATAACTTTAAAGGGGATTAAAAATCAGAATTAGTCAGGCAGATTGAAAGATCTGCCTTATTATTATTTCTTCAAACGGGATCAGAATGAACAAATTAATTGTCAGCCTCGTATTATCCTATCTGCTGGTTCTGGCACCTGCTTATGCTCAGACTGTTTACCCTATGCTTGTGAAATCTCACGAAGAATTTCAGCATTCTATAGGGGGAGATGGAGAAGATGAGTGTATTAAAATTCTTGAAGTAAAAGATAAAGATAAAGGATATTTGTTTTCTGGTAATACACAGGGAGTGGGCGCAGGAAAGAGAGACTTCTATTTGTCAAGAATTGACAGCGTCGGAAAGTTGATGTGGACCAAAACATATGGAGGGAAAGACAATGAATTTGGCGGTTTCGTTGAAAAAACAAATGATGACAATTTCGTCATGGTAGGTTATACTGAAAGCTTTAACAAGGATAATAACCAGATACTGCTTATCAAAGTGGATCCAAAGGGAGCTGTTCTTTGGTCTAAAACAATAGGGCTTGATCGAAGTGTGTATGCCACTACACTTACTGTAGTCAGAGATGGTGGCTTTGTAATACTTGGGGAGACAATCAACAACACAAGTAAAATTAAACATTCGGATATACTTGTTACCAAAACCGATAAGGACGGTAACATTTTATGGAGTAAGATTATAGGGGGTGAGAGAACTGATTATGGATATAGTATCTCTGAAACAATAGACCATGGTTATATTATCGGAGGTGAGACAAACAGTTTTGGAAAGGGTGACTGGGATTTCTATTTCCTAAAGCTTAAGGAAAGCGGAGATATAGAATGGACCAGAGCATTCGGAACGGATTCATCTGATTATGGAAGGGTAGCCAAGCAGGCCCCTGATGGTACTTTTATCTTGGGCGGAACTTGTGTTACAGGGAAGGATGTAGATATGGAAATTGGTCTTGTGCGCGTGGATGCTAATGGTGGTCTTCTCTGGTCGAAGACAATGGGAGGACAAAATGCAGAATATCTTCTGGATCTTATCACATTAGACGAACTGTCTTTTGCGATAGGAGGCTATACAAGCAGTTTTGGATTGAATCAGGAAGATGCATTTATGTGTATTCTTGATTACAATGGAAAAATGAAGTGGATGAAGACCTATGGTGGTCCGCAAGAAGATCATGGAGTGGCTCTCTGTAAAACAACCAATGAGGGAATTATTCTTGCAGGCCAAACAAGCAGCTTTAATGCGAAAGCAAAGGATGTTATGCTAATAAAAACTACCAGAAAATGGTCGAAATATCAGTGTAATGCAAATGTTGTAGTTCCTACTTCAGAAAAGTTTACTTCTAAAGTATTGTATGGGGGAACTCAAACAGAGGTAAGAATGAATTTATATGATGTAGATATATCGATTTCTGATGTTAAATTTTCGGAAAGAACTTTATGTGTACCTTATTAATATCGCTTAGAATGGCTATAAGTTAATTATTGAATTGTCGTAAGTATGAAACGCTTATATAAAATATATCTCTTATTGGTGTTGTTGTGCGTTTCCGGCTCAGCATTCTCACAAACAGAGCAATTGATTCAGGTTGCCGACGAGGTTTATAACTTCGGTGACATTAAAGATGCCCAGGAGATTTATAAACAAGTTCTGGAGCTTGATTCCCAACATGTAAAGGCTAATTACATGACTGGTAAGTGTTATATTGAAACTATCAGTAAAGAAAAGTCTTTACCTTACTTGCTTAAGGCATATGATCTAGATCACAAATATGCTGCCAATATTCTCTATCTTATCGGACTTTCTTATCATTATAATTATTCATTTGAACAGGCTATAGGATTTTATAAACAATATATTGAAAAGCTTGAGTCTGGTGTTTATAGCAAGGATTATAACAATGACAAGGTCATGGAGGAGCTAAAGAAAGCCAATAGAAGGATAGATGAATGTAACACTGCCCTTGTTATGATTAAAAATCCTGTTCATGTCAAAGTTGAGAACCTTGGAAAAGAAATAAATTCTGAATTCCCTGATTATGCTCCGGTTATTTCTGCAGATCAAAAGATCATGTTCTTTACTTCCAGAAGAAAGGGTAGTATCGGTGGTAACAAAGATAAAGACAACGAGTTCTTTGAAGACGTTTACTTCTCTCATGGAAGCAATGGTAAATGGAATGAAGCTGAAAACGTTGGAACAAAAATTAACTCTAAACTTCATGAATCAAGTATTGGTCTTAGTCATGATGGTAAGCAGCTTTTCGTTTATGTAGATAACGATAAAAACAAAGGAGATATCTTCTATTGCTTTATTGATGCAAACAATGAATGGTCATCGCCAAAGCCTTTTGGAAAACCTGTAAATTCTGAATTTATTGAGAACGCAATTACAATTTCTGAAGACGGAAATACCGTTGTTTTTAGCAGTAACAGAAAAGGTGGAAAAGGAGGTTTAGATTTATTTATTTCTACAAGAAAGAATAAAAATGCCAATTGGAGTGAGCCTCAGAATATAGCGGCCATTAATTCTGAATATGATGATGAGTCTCCATATATTACAGGAAAGACGCTTTACTTTAGCTCTAAAGGGCATGAGGGCATGGGAGGGTATGATCTTTTCAAATCTGAATTTGATTCAACCTCTTCTACATGGAGTAAACCACAGAACCTTGGACATCCTATCAACTCCGCCGATGATGATTTTTCTATAGTTGTGGCTGATGGAGGTAAAATTGGTTATATAGCTTCTGTAAAAAAAGAAGGTTTCGGGAACATGGATATCTATAAAGTTTTTTTTGAAGAAAAGCCAAAAGAAGAGCTAGCTCAAAAGACTGAAGAGAAGAAACCTGAAGAGAAAAAGTCTGAAAAGAAAACACAGTCCCTTTCTCCGAAAAATGAGTTGTTTAAATCTGCTCCTGTCGCTAAAAAGGAAGTAGTTAAAGGATTCAAGATCATCATAAATGTATATGATGCAGTTTCTAAAGAGCCTTTAAATGCCTCAATTAAGTTAAATTTTTCTGACCCTAATACCGGATTGATAGAGGCTAAATGTGTAGCCGGAAAGTTTTCTAAAGAATATAAAGTAAAACCATCTTCAAATTTGGCTATTTCTGTTGATTATACAGGTTATGTATTTTCTACTGCCAATGTAGCCTTAAATGATTCTGTTATCACTAAGAATTTTTATATGGAAAAGATCAAGGAAGGTGTTTCCAGAATTTTGAGGAACATATACTTTGATTTTGATAAGGCTACTTTAAAAAGTGAATCTAATTCAGAACTGAATAACTTATATAAATTCCTTGCAGCTAATGCTGGTGTGAAAGTTAGAATAGATGGACATACCGATAGCAAAGGCTCTCATCAGTATAACAATTCATTATCTCAGAAGAGATCTGAAGAGGTTGTTAATTGGCTTGTGTCAAAAGGAATATCCAGAGACAGGGTATCAGCAAAAGGATTTGGTGAAAGCAAGCCGCTTGCAAGTAACGATGATGAAGATGAAGGAAGAGAACTTAACAGAAGAACTGAGTTTGTTATCCTTGAAAATTCAAGCACAGCAACATCTTTCAATTATTTGAAAGATGTTGCCGTATTTTTACTTTAGTTGATTTTTTCCTAAGGATTATCTTAGCCAATTTAATAATCAAAAACTTATTGGGATGCAAAGGACGATTTGATAAAAAATATTGAATCTGTTGCTTCGCTGTTGACTCTCGGTTTAAGTTTGCTGATAATCTCTAGAATAGTTAAAAGCTTTGTTTATGCCCTTCTTATTGATCCGAATAAGGAGATTGTTAATTAGCAAGAGTATCTTTTATTTCGGCTGGGTTTTCCCTTGAGAAAGCATTTAAATACCTTTCTACAACTTCGTAAATTACAATTTCAGGCTTTACTTCTTCTATAACTTTATAATCAAAGCTATTCCATTGATGATGTCTTTCTGTGACGTTAAAATGATTTGTAAAGAACGGCCTTAAAAACTTGTAATAAGAATCATGAAAGAGGACAATATTTTTTTTTGCCAGGTTTCTGTTGTTGATCAGTTCAAAATTGTATTTATAATCTTTAAAATCCTTTTCAAGGTTTACCATTTCAGCTAGATCTTTTCCTTCTACCTCTTCCATAACGACTTTGTAATCCGAAATAGGTACTGGTTTTAATTCAGGATATTTTACAGATAACTGGTTAATGATTTCTGTATATCCGGTAAAGCCTCCATAGTATGTCCAGTGGGAGTCTGTTTTGTAATAAAGAAAATGCTTGCCATCTTTTGCTTTGATCAAAGGTTCTCTTAAATCAATTATATTTAAATCGGTGTTCTTTTTTAAATATGGTAAAATCTGATCTGCAACAGTAACACCTTTTTTGTATGGGAAATATTCAGGATAGACAGTCTGTTTGTTAGGGCACATAATGATGTAAAAATCAATATTCCTCTTCTTTAGCCATCTTTGTTGAGCTTCCAGATTATGCTTGATTTTTAAAAGTGATGTATCTGCAATTATTTGCTGACCTGTAAAGCTTTCAAGTGCATATCCGTCTCCATTGCCAGAATAATATAACCAATCTTCAGAACCCTGGATTACCGTGGGAGTAATATTAGTTTCTTTTAAGATTTTTGTTTTTATGTAATAATAAGAACTAATGAGCTCTCGCTTTAATGTTAAAGAATCTGTTAAAAGATTTTCATAAGCAGAAATCTTTGCTTTAAAGGTTTGTGGCTTTTCCTCCGGGTTAGGAGTTTTTTGATTATTTAGTGTATTCAGAAATAATAAACAGGGAATGAAGAGTAAAATGGCGAATATCGTTGCAAGAAATATATCACTTGTTTTATGTCTGTTTTTCATTTCAATATTAGAATCTGAAGTAAATAAATGGGTTGTAGGTTCCTGCAATAAGTGAGAGCATACTCAACACGAATAAAATTAACAATACAGAAACACCTGCAAAATCAGCCGTTGTTCGCAAATTTTCGCTTTCTCTGAAGACCTTGATTCTCCTTAGTTGTAGCAGGTTTTTAACCAGTGGAGTTGAGAAAATAAGTCCTGCTATGAATGCAATTATAAAATCAACATCTCTGAAGGGAATTAAGTAGTTTTCATTGACAGGGGAGAGCTCTGGGGAAAGCATATTTTTCAGATAACCGAATGCAATACTCAGACTGTCTGATCTGAAAAATACCCATCCTATACATATTACTATTAAAGAATAACTGTGTTTTACCAATGATGGCAATCTTTCTATAAAGTTTCCCCAAGGCGTTCTTTCCAATATCAGAAAAGCCCCGTGCCATCCTCCCCAGACAATAAATGTCCAGTTTGGCCCATGCCACAAACCACATAGAAGAAATACTGTGATAAGGTTAAAGTATGTTCTTAAGTTTCCTTTTTTATTGCCTCCCATAGGGATATACAAGTAATCTCTGAACCATGAAGAGAGTGATATATGCCACCTGCGCCAAAACTCTTTTATTGATTTTGAAATGTATGGGTAATTAAAATTTTCAGGAAAATCAAAGCCAAACATTTTACCTAATCCGACCGCCATGTCAGAGTATCCAGAAAAGTCAAAGTATATTTGCATGGCATAAGAGAGGATGGCTATCCAGGAAATAAAGAATCCTGCTTCTGCTGCATTTTGAGCAAAAATATAATCTACTGCTCCGGCAAGATTATTTGCTATCAAAACTTTTTTGGCAAGTCCGATAATAAATCTCTTTAATCCTATGACTATTTTTTTAAATGAGTGTTTTCTTTCGGTTAGCTGCTGCGATATTTCCGGATAACGCACTATGGGCCCTGCTACCAGTTGAGGGAAATTAGTAATGTATAAACCCAGGTTTACAATGCTTTTTTGTGACTGTGAAGATTTTCTATATACATCAATTATATAAGATAAGGCGTGAAATGTAAAAAAAGATATGCCTAGAGGCAGTGTAATTTTTTCTGCTGCCGGCATGCCTCCTAACTCCAATAAGAAGTTGGAATATTTGAAGTAAATCAAAAAACCAAGATTGAATATTACAGCAAGAGTAATAGTGGTTTTGGGAGCCAGCTCATCCGGTTTCTCCAGCATTGATGCGAAGAAAAAATTAGCTAAAATGGAGACAAGCATCACATAACTATTCTGCGCTTCTCCCCATATGTAAAATGAAAGACTTGCTGCTAAAAGGAATAGATTTTTAAATTTTCCCGGTAAAATATAATATCCCAAAAGGCATATTGGCAGGAAAAGAAATATGAAAACAAGAGAACTAAAGACCATTGTGAATATTTGATTATCAAAGATAATTCAAATGACTCAACGGGCAAAATAAGCTATTTAGTACGGATTAAAATTTCTAATTGAGAATTTTCAAATGTCTAATTCTTTGAAAGTCAATCGTGTTTCATTCTTTATTTTTGTTGGGTAAAATAATAAATTGCTCCTGCGATAATGAGCACAAAGAGTATAACTAGAATCGCAACAGTTGTCCTTGAAGATTTTCTGGAAGCTTTAAGGCGCAGGTTCTCAGTTTTGGCGAATTTACTTCCCCATAATCCTTTTACTGCATATACGACCTTGTCAACTGTAGATTTATCTTTTACAACATAATCAAAAGCTCCTGCCAATTTTACTTTATCAATTAAAGCTTTCTCTTTTTCATTGGTAAGAACTATAATATCGGCTTCCGGCTTCCTTTTTTTGATAAGCTTTACTGCATCGATTATATTAAGATCAGAGTATTGTTCATCCAGGATTACAATGTCAAGGTCCTTACCGGTATAGATGTCGAGATCCTTTGCTATTGTATGGCCATTCCTGTGTATATTCACTTTCTCACGAAATTCTCGTTTAAGCCTTTCTGTGAGAAGCGTTGAACTCATTTCATCTTCGATCAGTAAAATATCTAGAGTTGTATCCTCGGTCATAAAGTAAAGTTTTTCACTTTTAACATGAGGAAAAATGAATTGTTTAAATTATTGGTTAAACTTCTGTTAATACTTTTCTAAGCTCTCTTCTCATGATCTTATTTGAGGCAGTTCTGGGAATGATTGCAATTTTTACGATTTGAGAGATTCTGAACAAGGGATTTAACTGAGATGTAAGTAAATCTTGCAGATTCTTCTTAAGAAGACCTTCATCGGAGGACTGATTTCTTTCTGTGTAAAAGACTACCAGCCTTTCCGGCCCGCCTGTAGTCGGGGCGATTGACACAGCAGCAGTTTCCATCACCTCTGGGTGTTTGTTGAGGGTTTCTTCTATCTCGACAGCACTTATTTTTATGCCTCCAAGATTCATTGCATCATCTGTTCTTCCTACGCTTTTGTAAAATCTGTAGGGTCCTTCTTGAATTGTTTCAAATGCATCACCATGCTTTCGAAGTACTTCTCCACCTGGCCCACTGGGCATCCCTAAAAAATATTCGTTATGATGGTTTCTGTTCAAAAGTGTTTGACTTAAACCTAGTGAGGGCGGAACAAGAAACACTTCCCCGGTTTCATTGACTCCCGCAGCTTGTTTGTTTTCGTCAAGTAAATAATAATTAAGGCCCAGCGCGGGTGTTGTAAACATAGCAGGTGAAGCGGGTTCACAAATAGTACCTGTAATATAGCCTCCGCCTATTTCTGTGCCTCCACAATATTCGATTATGGGAGCATTAAAATCTGACATTCCCATAAGATATAAGTAATCATCAGCATTGGAAGGCTCTCCTGTCGATGAATACAACCGAACATTCCAGTTAAACTTATTTATAAAATCGTTTTTAATCCAACCTCTTACAACCGATGGGATCGTTCCCATAATGGTGATACAGGCTTTTTCAGCAAATTTTCCAAACTGTTCGGTAACTGGTGATCCAGTGAATAAGGCTATAGTTGCTTTATTGATTAATCCGGCATATATAAGCCATGGTGCCATCATCCAACCCATTCCTGTTGTCCAGGTTACCACATCAGACTCTTTTATGTCAAGGTGAAAATGTCCGTCAGCTGCGCATTTTATAGGTGTGGTGTGCGTCCATGGAATTGACTTTGGCTCCTTTGTTGTTCCGGATGAAAAAAGAATATTGGTTATATCGTATGGATCGCATTCCGTGGAACATGCAGTGTTTTTTGACAGTAATTTTCCTAATACCAAGTCTCCTTTCCGAAGATTTTCTTCCTGGTCCAAAGATACAAGAATGGCAGGTCCGCAATTCGCTTCTTTAACTTTGTCATAAACATTAAGCGTTTTGCCTCCATAAGTGTATTGAGTTATAGTAATGATCGCTTTTGCATCAGTCATCTCGACACGCTTGCGGAGTTCAACAGGCGAAAAGCTGTCTGCAACAGAAACGGCAATCATGCCCGCCTTAACAAGAGCCAGATATATGGCTACTGCATCAATAGAAAATGGAAGATAAAGAACAAACCGATCGCCTCTTTTGAATCCGCTCTCCAAAAGGCCGTTAGCAATACGGTTGGTATATAAATCCAGTTGTTCGTATGTTATCTTTTGGATATTTTCATTTTCTTCGCAGCCTTCAATGATGGCCATTTTATTTTTGTCAGCACGGAAACAGCTATCTGCAATATTCATTAGAGCCCCTTCCATCCAAATGGCTTCTTCCACACCGTGAGAAGTGTCGAGTATTGATAGATAAGATTCTTTAAATTTTATGCCAGTCCTTTTAACAGCCCTCTCCCAGTATAGTCCTCTGAAAGATGATGCCCAACTGAAAAGTTCTTTATAATCTTTGCTGCCACTTTCAGCTATCAACCATGATAAATTAGAATTTTCAATATCCTTATGTGATGGAGACCAGGCAATCCCTGCTTTATTTTTCTTATAAAGTTCATGAAATACTTCCTTCCAGAGATTGATTTCATTACGTGAAAAATGGGCCTTTAGAACGTTTTTCCACCATGAAGCTTTTTCCTCAATAGAGCCTTCTTTTTCAGATAGAATTTTAAGTTGTTCCCTTTCAACGTCATCCAGTATAGCTGAATATATTTTCATTAAATGAAGTAATAAGTTAAAACAATATTACAATCGGCAGTCAGGCAAAATGCTCCATTAAGTTTTTAACAAGAATTAAACCATTTTGTCTAACTGCAACTTGGAAAAAGATCAGTTTTTTCCCTGAACTGGAGATTTACGCATTGTTGCTTAGAGAGTTGGAAACTTGACCGATAAATGTGGAAGGCAATAATCTGATAAAAATTCAAGCTTATTTTTAAAAGCCTGAAAACTAGAATTATTTTGATTTTTATTTTGTTCCCTAGGATAAATCTTTTGTTTATCTCCCTTACAAAGTATTAATTTTAGTTCATGAACGGTTCCGAAAAAAAACTTTTTCTCCTGGATGCTATGGCCTTGATTTACAGGGCTCATTTTGCTTTCAGTAAAAATCCGAGAATAACTTCTACAGGTATAAATTCCAGCGCAGTTTTTGGTTTTACCAATTCCCTTCTGGAAGTTTTATATAAAGAAAAACCTACCCACATTGGTGTAGCAATTGATACGGCAGGGCCGACATTCAGACATGAAAGTTTTGTTGAATATAAAGCGAACAGGCAAGAACAGCCTGAAGATATTACCATAGCAATCCCTTATATAGCCAGACTTTTGGAAGCATTTCAGATTCCTCTTATAGGAATTCCCGGCTATGAGGCAGATGATGTTATTGGTACCTTGTCAACTAAAGCCTGCAAAGAAGGCTATACCGTGTACATGCTTACTATGGATAAGGATTATAGCCAGTTGGTTAACGATTGTGTGTATCTCTACAAGCCATCCTATATGGGCAACGGACATGAGGTTTACGATGTTGCCAGAGTTCTTGAGAAATTTGGTATTAAGAGAGTTGATCAAGTAAGAGATATCCTGGGCCTGATGGGAGATAGTGTTGACAATATACCGGGCATTCCTGGTATTGGAGAAAAGACAGCTAAGAAACTTATTGCAGAATATGATACGGTTGAAAATCTTATTGCCAATGCCGACAATCTGAAGGGTAAACTGAAAGAAAATGTTGTGAACTTCGGACCTCAGGGAATTCTTTCGAAAGAGCTTGCTACAATCCACTGTGATGTCCCGGTTGTATTCGATGATGAATTGTTCAGGTACAAAGAACCTCTGAAAGAAGAATTATCAAAGCTTTTTGATGAACTAGAATTTAAAACTCTCAAGAAAAGAGTTTTTGGAGAAGATGCTTCTGCTGTACAGCAGGCTGCTTCAGGAAAGTCTACAACAAAGGTAAATCCGACCGGGCAAATGTCAATGTTCGGAAATGCAGAGGAGGAAGTTCTGACTGAAGAGCAAGTAGAAGAAAAGGTCTTCTGTACTATAAAAGATACTGTTCATGATTATAGGGTTATTGATACTCCTGAACTTATATCTTCTTTGGTCTCTTATCTGAAAGTTCAGGATGAGTTCTGTTTTGATACTGAAACCACCAGTCTTGATGCTGCTGAGACAGATCTTGTCGGACTGGCTTTTTCATACTACAAAGGTGAAGCATATTATGTCCCTGTATCGCAGAATTTTGAAAAGGCTAAAGCGATAGTAGATGCCTTCAAAGATGTTCTTGAAGATAAAAGGATTTTAAAGATCGGTCAGAATTTGAAGTTTGATATCCTTGTTTTAAAACGATACGGGATTAATGTTGATGGCCCTGTCTTTGACACAATGCTTGCTCACTATCTGATAGAGCCAGATATGCGTCATAATATGGATTTCATGTCAGAGTATTACCTTAATTATTCTCCTGTTTCTATTGAAACCCTGATTGGAAAGAAGGGTGTAAGGCAGAAGAATATGAAAGATGTTCCGCTAAAAGATATTGCTGAATATGCAGCAGAGGATGCTGATATTACCTTCCAGCTGAAACATATACTTCAGCCTATTCTTAAAGAGCAGAAAACGGAAAAACTCTTCGGCGAAGTCGAAATCCCCTTGGTAACAGTACTTGCAGACGTAGAGAGCGCCGGAGTAAAGATCAATCCGGATGCTCTGAAAGAGTTTTCAAAGCAACTGGATATGGAACTCCTTGATATTGAAAAAAGTATTTTTAACCGTGCGGGATGTGAGTTTAATATTGCTTCTCCAAAACAATTGGGAGAGGTATTATTTGAAAGACTGAAAATTGATCCTAAGGCTAAGAAGACTAAGACCGGACAATATGCAACAGGAGAAGAGGTTCTTTCCAAACTTGCTCCAGAACATCTTATTGCTCAGGAAATCCTTGATTACAGAGAGCTTCAAAAACTGAAGTCTACCTATGTGGATACCTTACCACTTCTTATCAGTAAAGTCGATGGAAGGGTTCATACTTGTTACAATCAGGCAGTGGCGGCTACGGGAAGACTGAGCAGCACAAATCCCAATTTGCAAAACATTCCTATTCGTACTGATAGGGGAAAAGAAATCAGGAAAGCTTTTGTTGCCAGAGACAGTGACCACCTGATTTTATCGGCAGATTATTCTCAAATAGAACTTAGAATAATGGCTGAATTCAGTAAGGAAAAGAATATGATCGAGGCTTTTCAAAAGGGAATTGACATTCATACAACTACTGCAAGTAAGGTCTATAAGGTTAATTTAGATCAGGTAACATCTGATATGAGAAGAAATGCCAAGATGGTAAACTTTGGTATCATCTACGGTATTTCAGCCTTCGGCCTTTCTCAAAGGCTTGATATTCCTAGAAAAGAAGCTGCGGATATCATAGATGCATATTTTAATGAGTTTCCGGCCATTAAGTCTTATATGGATGAGGTTATCAACAAAGCACGTGAGCATGAGTATGTAGAAACAATCCTGGGAAGGAGAAGATATTTAAGAGATATCAATTCCAGAAATATCACCCAGAGAGGTTATGCTGAAAGGAACGCCATTAACGCGCCTATTCAGGGAAGTGCCGCTGATATGATAAAAGTAGCAATGATCAATATTCATAATTGGATGAAGCAAGAAAACCTGAAGTCACGAATGATTATGCAGGTACACGATGAACTTGTTTTTGATGCTCATAGGTCAGAGGTGGATGTATTGAAGTTGAAGGTCGAAGAGTTTATGAAAACTGCTCTTCCTATGTCTGTTCCTATGGAGATTGGTATAGGCGTCGGAGAAAATTGGCTTGAAGCGCATTGATAGAACGCTCCTTGATTTTAAATTTTAATAAGAATTATAACCACAAAGTCTTCCTGTATTGATATCAGGAGGATTTTTCAAAAGATGAACAGAATAGTAAAGTTAAAACCAAAGAAGGAAAAGGCTGTATTAAACAAACATCCTTGGGTCTTCTCTGGTGCAGTGGCTAAGGCAAATGCAAAAGATGGAGATATTGTTGAAGTTGTAGATGCTGATAATAGGTTTCTTGCCTATGGATTTTATTCTTCAGAGAGCCAGATTGTATGTAGGTTGTTTGAGTGGGACAAAAGCAAAGATAAATTTGATGAAGCATATTGGTCAGGCAAAATTGAAAGAGCGCTTCAGTTAAGAAAATCAATTATTGATTTTAGCTCAACGAATGCTTACAGACTACTTCATGCGGAAGGAGATTTTTTACCAGGACTTATTGCGGATGTTTATAAAGATACTTTGGTTTTGCAAATAAGCATTACTGGGATAGAACAAAGGAAGGAGCTATTCTTTGATATATTCAAAAAGTTAGGATATTCATCTATTTACCTCAGATCAAGCGGGAGTTCAAAGAAGAATCTTGATGTCAAGTCTGAAGGTGTTTGGATTGCCGGAGAAGATAAAGGCCCCTTTGAAGTATTGGAAAATGGACTTAAGTTTTTGATAGATGTTGTAGAAGGCCAGAAGACAGGCTTTTTCCTTGATCAGCGCGATAATCGTGAATTAGTAAAACGTTTTTCCTCTAATAAAATAGTTCTCAACGCTTTTAGTTATACAGGAGGATTCTCTGTATATGCTCAAGCAGGAGGAGCAGAGGAAGTGCATTCTCTGGATATCTCATCAGATGCAGTGAAAGGTGCTCAAGACAATGTTTTGCTGAACTTCCCCACGGCTTCGCATAAATCCATAGCAAAGGATTGTTTCGAATTTTTGAAAGAAATGCCGGAGAACTATTATGATCTCATCATTCTGGATCCTCCCGCATTTGCTAAATCCGCTGCAGCAGTTGACAGGGCTGCCAGGGGTTATAAAGACATAAACATGCGTGCATTCAGGAAGATTAAAAAGGGAGGAATGCTTTTCACTTACTCATGTTCACAGCATATAACTAAAGACTTGTTTCAAAAAATCATTTTTGGTGCTGCTGCTGATTCGGGAAGAAATGTGAGAATTCTTTTTCAGTTGCACCAGCCAGCAGATCATCCTGTTAATCTTTATCATCCGGAAGGTGAATATCTGAAAGGCCTTGCTTTGTGGGTGGAGTAGTTTGTAACTACTCCCCAAAGATCGTTACGGTAATTTCCCTGCCTGATGCATGATTACGATGTTCGCATAAATAAATTCCCTGCCATGTTCCCAGATTAAAACTTCCTCGAGTGACAGGAATGCTTATTGAGCTGCCCATTAACGATGCCTTAATATGAGCTGGCATATCATCGGGTCCTTCCAAAGTATGCTTATAGTAAGGCACATTCTCAGGTACCATTTTGTTGAAATGACTTTCAAAGTCTTGCCTAACTGTCGGATCAGCATTTTCATTAATGGTAAGACTTGCTGAGGTATGGTGAATAAAGACATGAGCCAATCCTGCAGAAACGTTTTTCAATTCAGGAACTTCAGATTCAATTTTATTAGTGATCAGATGAAATCCCCTTTTAAATGCAGGCAGAACAAAAGTCTTTTGAATACATTTCATAATGTTTTTGGGATGAATATAACCTCTTGCTGTCTGAAAAACGCCTTTAAATCCTAAAATTTTCAAAGCGTATGTTTAACGGAATTTTGATTTCGTTGGACGAAAATAAAAGTATTTTTTTATCGGAATCTCGTAAATGATGTTTAAACACTTTTAACAAAAAGTCCTTCTGCTTGTTTACTACACTGATGAAATGGCTCTTGCCTTATATTTTCGCGGTTCTGTTGTTTTTCCTTGGATGTCAACAAAATCATTTAAACCAGAACGGTACTAATCCATGGGTTCCCAATGCAGAGCTATATGGTCTCTGGAGCGGGAGTTGGCCATGCCCTGATTGCGATGTTCTGGCCTATAAGCTAACTATTCAAAGATCGGGGTTATTCAGGGAGGAGTCTGTGAAGGTTAATGGAAAAGGCAATTCGGAAATTTTGGAAGGCACCTGGCAAATGATCAATGATAGCGTTCTTAGCTTGAATAAGATGGATGGAAGCAAAGCAAAGTTTCTATTTAAAAGAAATGAGCTTGGCCTGCTTAATGAGAAAGGATCTTCAGTTCGAAATCAATATATTTTATACAGATCTAATGCTGAAGTCAAACTTGAAGAGAGTGAAAAAATGCGTAAGGGAGGGATTGATTTTATTACGGACCTGGATGAAAAGTGGAAGCTTACGATCGATTTTGAAAAAGAAGCTGTATTTCAATTCCCTGAAGGGGAAGTTATAAGGGCTGCACTTAATGATAAAATTGACCCTGATCGCAACATTTGGAAATTCACTAGTTCTGCTCCCGGATCTTTTCTATCAATTGAGCTCACGAAGGATATTTGTATAGATAGCATTTCAGGAGAATCAATTCCTTATAAAGTTTTAATATCTGCCGAGGGCTTAAGAAACAAAGGTGTCTCAAGATTTACCGGGTGCGGGAGTTTTTTGGGAGATTGGCGCCTTCACGATATATGGGCTCTAAGATCATTTAATGGTAAAGAAATTGACGCAACAAATTTTGATAAAGGTATTCCTTACCTTGAATTTAATATCAGAGAAGGAAAAATTTTTGGAAATGCTGGTTGCAATGCTATTAGTGGAAGTTTTATCCAGAGCAAAAGCATTCTGGCGATCGGATCTATTGCTTCAACCAAAATGCTTTGTAATGCTTATTCCTTCGAACAGGATCTTCTGTCAGCTCTTTCCCGGAAAAATTTTAAATATAAATTCGACGGACTTAAGCTTACTTTATCCGACGAAAAGAATGTCCTGGATTTTTCAAAAGTTGATTAAAGGGCACACAGTTGTTTTTTGTGACTTAGGTAATCTTCCCAGATTTCTTTTAAAATCTGACTTGCCGGTTTAATGTCTTTGATTTGTGCAGAAACCTGACCTATTTCAAGTTCTCCATCATTGAGGTCCCCTTCAAATATCCCTTTCTTAGCTCTGCCTTTTGCAAGTAAATTTTTTAATGATATCGGATCAGCTCCTTTTTCTTCAGCTTGTTTTACTTCCTCATAAAATTTATTTTTAAGCAATCTCACCGGGGTCACAGATTTAAGAGTCAACACTGTTTCACCCTCTGCAGAATTTGTAACTCTGTTTTTAAAATTGATATGTGCAGAAGATTCTTCACTAATTGCGAACCGACTTCCTATTTGCACTCCATCTGCACCTAAAGCCATAGCCGCCAACATTCCTCTGCCTGTCGCTATACCACCCGCTGCTATAACAGGAATTTTTACCGCTTCTTTAACCATTGGTACCAGACAAAAAGTAGTTGTTTCTTCCCGGCCATTGTGACCTCCTGCTTCAAAACCTTCGGCTACAACCGCATCTACTCCCGCATCTTCAGATTTTTTGGCAAATTTGACACTTGATACCACATGAACGACCTTAATACCATTCTCCTTCAAAATTTTGGTCCATGTAGAGGGGTTGCCAGCAGAAGTGAAAACAATTTTAATTTCTTCTTCAATAATGATTTTAATAATTTTATCTATATCCGGATAAAGGAGGGGGACATTCACTCCAAAAGGGTGGCTAGTAGCTTGTTTGCATTTGACCAAATGTTCTTTTAAAACCTCTGGATACATAGAGCCTGCTCCTATCAAGCCGAGGCCACCAGCATTACTAACTGCTGAAGCCAGCTTCCAGCCGCTGCACCAAACCATTCCCGCTTGTATAATCGGATATTCAATTTCGAATAATTGATTGACTCTATTCATGGGTAATAAATTATTTGATTGGAAAAATACAATATATTTTCTTTACTAATATACTAATTGTCAGGTTTATGTATAGCATTGATTTTGACCATTTTCAAGAAATATAAAATACATGCGTGTATAGATAAAATTTTAAAAAGACTTTTGTTTGCAGGCATGAAAAAAAATGTTAAGGTTATCAACACTGGATATAGGTCGATGAATGCTTTAAAGTCATTGATTGTCAGTTGAATTCGAGTGAACATTTTCGCTCTGTGGATAAAAGAATAACTTTGTGGAAAAACTTGGCTCGAAAAATTGAAAAAATATAAGATTTATAATTATGTAATATGTTGCTGTTCAGTAGGTAAAGGGCCCCTGCAAATTTTCTAAAACTTGGTAAAAGTCATTTTTCCGCTTGTAAAATTTTTTGTTGCCATATTGAAATTGTACAATTTTTAAGTTGTTGGAATAATTCTTCTGAATTAAGGTAGAAGATTTTGATCTTAAGTATATTTTTTAATTCCTATTAAAGATCACCTTCTGAATCCTTCTCTTTCAGGAGAAGCTTTAAAATTCCCCCTAAAAATGAGAAATTAACTATTTCATGCTCTGTGACTACAATTTTCTTAATTGTTTATTCTACTGGGAGTTCATATCCATTAACAATTTATTTTGGTTTGAGGTTGTACTCTAAAGTAGTTTTAGGTATGTGGAATCTCATTAAATATTTTCAACAACAAAAGCTGAGAAAATACTATACAAAACTCAGGCTTGACGCGCTTGAAGCCCGTAAGAATGGAGATATAAAAAGATCGCTGGCATTAAATGCCATGGCTGACAAGCTTATGAGCGATGTAATTTACAGTTAGAGGTTTAAATTCTTTAAAATATCCTCTACAAATTCACGAGAGTTGGAGAGTCTGGGCACTTTATTCTGACCGCCCAGCTTACCTCTCTGCTTCATCCACTTGTAAAAAGTCCCTTGTGGTACTGAATGAATAATCGGTTGCTGAAGGGCAATATCTTTATATCGTTTTGCTTCATAGTCAGAATTTACGACTTTAAGCTCTTCGTCTAATATTTGGGAAAATTGATGCAGGTCCTTTGGTGACTGAGAAAATTCTATAACCCATTCATGTCTTCCATTTTTATTCCCTTCGAAGAATACAGGGGCAGCAGTAAAGTTACTCACAATAGAGCTGGTTTTCATGCCTGCTTTGGAAACAGCCGTTTCTGCATTTTCGACCATTAGTTCTTCACCAAAGGCGTTTATAAAATGCTTGGTCCTTCCGGTTATTCTGATGCGATAAGGTGAAAGGGAAGTAAATTTTACTGTATCTCCAATTTTGTATCTCCACAAACCTGCATTGGTAGAAATTACCATAGCATAGCTCTTATCAAGCTCAACTTCGTGCAGGGAATAGCTTTTTGGGAATTCATCATCCTGGTGATCGATATCAATGAATTCATAATAAATGCCATAATCCAGCATCAGAAGCAGTTCGTCTGATCCTTTCTGGTCTTGAATTCCGAAGAATCCTTCCGAGGCAGTATAGGTTTCCATGTAATCCACAGAGGGAGCTGGAAAGAAGTTTTTGAATATTTCCCTATAAGGAGAGAATGCCACTGCACCATGATAGAAAACCTCAAAGTTCGGCCATACTTCAAGCATGTTCTTTTTGCCTGTAAGTTCGAGTATCCTGTTTAATAGAACGATGGTCCAGGTAGGAACACCGCTGATACAGGTTACATTTTCACTTAGTGTGGCTTTGGCCATTTTCTCAATTTTCTGTTCCCACTCATCCATCAAAGCAATAGTGAGATCAGGTGTTCTTGAGTACTGAGCCCACATAGGCAGATTGGCCATGATTACAGCAGAAACATCACCATAAAATGAATCTTTCCACTTCGGGTTTTTATAATAGGAGCCGCCTATTGCAAGGTTTTTCCCATTGAATAACTTGCTGTGGGGGTTATTATTAAAGAAAAGGCAGAGCAGGTCTTTCCCACCTTTATAGTGACAATGATACAACGCCTCTTTGGAAACTGGTATAAATTTACTTTTTGCATTAGTGGTCCCGGATGATTTCGAGAACCAGGAGATTTTAGTGGGCCAAAGAATATTCTGCTGGCCCTGCATCATACGATCTATGTATGGAAACAAAGATTCATAGGGTGATACTGGTACAGAGTTTTTAAATGCTTCAGCAGACTTAATGGAATTATAGCCATACTTTTTTCCCCACTCCGTATTTTTTCCTTTTTGGACAAGGTCAAAAAATAATTGTTCCTGAATCTCATGAGGATTTTTCATAAAACGCTCAATATGGCCTATACGCCTCTTGAGAATATTCTTCATTATAAGATTCAGAATCATCCGTTAGATCTTTCTTTTCAATTCGAAATGTTTTCCAAGATAAACTCTTCTAACCTGCTCATCCGCCGCAAGTTCTTCTGCAGTACCTGATTTTAGAATCTTTCCTTCAAATAAAAGGTAAGCCCTGTCCGTAATGGAAAGTGTTTCGTTTACATTGTGGTCAGTAATAAGAATACCGATATTTTTATTCTTTAGTTTAGCAACAATTGATTGTATCTCTTCAACCGCAATTGGGTCTACACCAGCAAACGGCTCATCCAATAACACAAACTTCGGATCTACGGCAAGAGCTCGGGCTATTTCTGTCCTTCTTCTTTCTCCTCCTGAAAGCACCATGCCTATATTTTTTCTCACATGGTTTAAGCTGAATTCATCAAGAAGTTCCTGAAGTTTTTGCTTTTGGTCTGCTTTGGAAAGTTTAGTCATTTCCAGAACTGCCATAATGTTTTCTTCCACTGTAAGTGTTCTGAAAACTGAAGCTTCCTGTGCTAAGTAACCTACTCCTCTTTTTGCCCTCTGGTACATAGGGAGTTTGGTTATTTCTTCATCCTCCAGAAAAATTTTTCCTTCATTGGGTTTTATGAGGCCCACTATCATATAGAATGAAGTAGTTTTTCCGGCTCCATTCGGTCCCAGCAGTCCTACGATTTCCCCTTGTTTAACTTCTACCGAAACGTTGTTAACTACGGTTCTGGCTTTATATCTCTTAATTAAATGTTCCGCTCTGAGTATCATCTCTGATTATATAACAAAATAAAAGGAAGACCCTCTTTTAATTATTGACAAATTTTATATCCTTTATGAATAATTGCAAAGTTTTTTTACCATTAAATTCATTTTCATAAATATGGTAACAAATATTAAATGGCTCTCCTTTTGAAATTCTTTTAAATGGTTCTACCATATTAAATCCGATCGCCTCAATGGGATTAAAGCCATCCTGGGAAATTCTCAATTTCAGGTGCTGGTCTTTCAACAATCTTGCGGAACCATCATCTCTGACATTCTCAGAAAGAAATACGGGATCCATGTTTCCTGGCCCGAATGGAGCTAATTGCTTCAGAATGTTATAAAACTTCTGATTAATCTGTGACAATTCAATTTTAAGATCAATATCCAATTTGGGTATTAAATCCTCTTGCCGAATATCGCAAGAAACAACCTGCTCGAATTTTTCCTGGAAAGCTTTGATATTTTCAAGCTTCATAGTAAGTCCGGCGGCATAAGTATGTCCTCCAAACTGTTCAAGCAGATCAGAGCACTTTGCTATTGCTTCATATACATCAAATCCGTCTACAGATCTTGCAGAGCCTGTAGCCATGCCATTGTTTTCAGTAAGAATAATAGTAGGTCTGTAATACTTCTCAATGCATCGGGAAGCCACAATCCCTATAACCCCTTTATGCCAGTCGTTTTTGAAAAGGACAGTTGATTTTGAATCCAAAGCCACTTTGTCCTGAATCATTCGAATAGCTTCGTCAGTGATGTTCAGGTCAAAATCCTTTCTTACTTTATTCTTTTCGTTTATCTTTTCAGCCAGTAGATCTGCTTCATCCTGGTCTTTGGCAATAAGCAGGTGAACTGCATGTTTGGCATGTGCAATTCTTCCTGCAGCATTTATTCTGGGACCAACCCCGAAGACAATATTATTGATCGTAAGTTCTTTTGATACGCCTGATATGTCAATGAGCGCTTTCATTCCGGGACGAGGCGACTCATTTAACACCTTCAAACCATGGTAGGTTAATATCCTGTTTTCACCGGTAATAGGCACTATATCTGAAGCTATACTTACAGCAACTAAGTCAAGAAAGCTAAAGAGTACTTCTTCTTCCAGACCAAGGTCAATACACAATGCCTGCATCAATTTAAAGCCAACGCCACAACCAGAAAGTTCTTTATATGGATAATCGCAGTCTGATCTTTTGGGGTCAAGGACAGCACAGGCGATAGGGATAATATCGCCGGGCTTGTGGTGATCACATACTATGAAATCTATTCCTTGCTCTGTAGCATAAGCTATTTCATTTGATGACTTGATGCCGCAGTCAAGACTGATAATAAGAGAAAAGCCATTTTCCTGAGCCCAATCGATACCGGTTTTTGAAATGCCATAACCTTCTTTGTATCTGTCGGGAATATAAAATTCGAGGTTTTCGTAATAGTTGCTTAGAAAGCCGTAAACCAGTGTGACAGAAGTAGTACCATCGACATCATAGTCTCCGTATATAAGGATTTTTTCTTCATTGTCCATGGCCTCACACAGCCTGGAAACAGCTTTATCCATATCTTTCATAAGATATGGATCATGTAAATTTTCTAATGAAGGTCTGAAAAAATCTCTGGCTTCTTCAAATGTATTGATCCCTCTTTGAATCAGTAGAGAAGAGAGAGAAGCGTTGATATTAATCGCCTGTGATAAAGACTCAATGTTTTGAGCCGGAGGAACATGTTTAAATACCCAACGCTTTTCCATAAAGCATACAAAATATAAAAAAATAGCGACTTTTTTATAAAAAGGGGACGTTATCAGGCAAATATTCCGGGTTTATTACCTGAAAAGGCATTATTCGCCTTCTTCCAGCAAGTCAGGAGTCTCAAGATATTTGATATCTCCAACGGCTTTGCCCGCTATTCCTTTAATTGACCCATACATATCTACTGTATTGTGAAGGACTTTTTCCAGTTGTTTTTCACGTTCTTTCCAGAGTTTTTGGGTGACAAGTTTTTCTTTTGCTAGAGCTTCCTGCATGGAAGAAAAGCCTTCAACAATTGCTTCCATCTGCTGCCGGAATTCGTTACCGGTCAGATAGTCATACAGCATTTGCATTTTATCCCCCTTGTTTTCCTGTGATAATTTTACTTCAGTCAATTTAATAAGGGTATCTCTGAGAATCATGGCAACACCTTTCACTTCATTGAAAGAGCAAACCCAAACACCATCGCGAAGACCAAACTTTTCCATGTCTTTAGGCATGGTTTCAGTTACAAGGACAGCAAGGTCAGCTTTTTGCCCCCGAAGATCTCCTTTCAGTTTTTCAATCCAACCTTCGCTGAAAGCCTTGGTACGCTTGCTTTCATAGATGATTTTTCCGCAATCTTTTCCGGAAGAGTTCCTTACAGTGTGAATCACATCGGCTCCTCTTACCCCTTTTCCTACTTCTTCTACCAGGTCAAATGGGAAAACTTCTCTGAGCATTCCTTCAAGTACAACTTCCTGGGCTTCACCTTGCAACTGCATAGAGCCTTGTTCTGCTTTTCTTTTCATCTCATCAATCTGTTTCCTCAAAGAATCCAGCTGCATGTCCTTTTCTTTGATCTTCAGTTGATTGTTTTCGTCCATTCGTTTGCGAATGTCGTCCTCCATATCCTTGGCCTTATTGAGAAACCTTTTCTCCATTTCCAGCTCAAGTTCTTCCTTTTTATCATTCAGCTCCTTTTCTTTTTTTAGAAGCTCAAGCTCTTTAGTTTTAAGCTCGCGGTTTTCTTTTTTCCGCTCATCAACTTCTTCCTGTAAATTTTTTAGTTGAAGCTCAAAGTCCTCTTTGACTTTGCTTTTGAGCTGATCTTCCATTTCTTTGGTTTTGTTCAGAAGTTTTTTTTCCAGCTCCAGTTCAAGTTCATCACTTTTCTCCTTCAGTTCTTTTTCTTTTTTCAAAAGATCAAGCTCCTTCGTTTTCAGCTCGCGGTTTTCCTTTTTGCGTTCCTCAATTTCTTCCTGCATTGTTTTGAGCTGCATTTCAAAATCTTCTTTCACTTTGCCTTTGAGCTGTTCCTCAATTTTCTGCTTTTCCAGAATCAGTGTTTTTTTCATCTGAGATTCCTGATCTTCCCGTTCTTTAATCAGTTTGGCCTGATAAGCACGGAGTTTGTTTTCTTTTTCAGCGAGTTCAGCTTCTTTCTGTTTCTGGATTTTCTCAAAATCCTGTTTTAATTTTTCCTCTATATGGCTGGCAAGCGCTTCTTCTACATTGAAATGATGAGCGCATTTGGGGCAGGTAATTTTATTTTCCACTAGAAAGTTCTTGAAGTATTGTTAAAGATAAGAAATATGTGGCTGAAGGCGAAAAGCAGAAAGCTTAAAGTTAAAAAGATGAAATGACTCAATAATCATTAGTTTTGAAAGAGCAATTCAATAGGAGATTTTAAAAAATTTCGTGGAAAATTATGAAGGAATTAAAAAATAAAGAATCGGATAATTAAAAAAATATCCTATTGCATAAAAAAGGCTGACTCTTTCGAATCAGCCTTTTTAAATATTTAATTACTTATTAAATGAGGTATTATAATACACCTTCAAGCACATCTTTAATCGGTACTCTTTCGCCATTTTTATAAGCGACGATCCAGGCATCTTTTACACCCATGTCCCTGAGTGCTTTTTTAAATGTATTTGCCTCCCAATAGTCAGCAAAATTGCCCAATGTGTACTTCTTTATGCCATCACTATCTACTTCGCCACTGAAGTTTGGATTATTGTCAAAATATTTTGACAGGTCTTTGTTTCTGAAAGAGCCTACCTGCACTTTAAAAGTAACGCCAGGTACGGTTTTGGATTTAACACTGCCAGCTCCTCCTGATTGAAGACTTTTTTTAAGTTGCTCTATTTCTGCATTTTTGGCATCCACCTCAGATTTTAAACTGGCTGATTGGGAAGCTTGAGCTGATAAAGCATCTTTTTCTTCAATAAGCTTCTTATACTCCATCGGAGTAAGAGATTTCAGTTTTTTAGCCCATTCTTTTTCAGTTTCCTTATCAGATTGGGCAAATCCGGCAGAAACTGCCAGAAACATTAACAATCCGAACACATGAGCGCTCTTTTTCATGATAGTAGCTATTTAAATAATGTTTTTAGAGTATCCTGTTTTTATAATTGCCGACAGGAAACCCTAAAATATTATTTAAGGCTTCCTATCATGTCTTTTGCGTTAACCCAACTAGTAAATTGCTCGTCAGTCAATAGTTGTAGCTCTATAGCTGCCTCTCTTAAAGTTTTGTTTTCTTTATGAGCTTTTTTGGCAATTTTAGCTGCGTTTTCATAGCCGATATGTGTATTAAGAGCGGTTACCAGCATCAACGAATTTTCAAGATTTTTATTGATGAATGGTAAGTTTGGCTCAATACCGACTGCGCAATTTTTATTGAAACTATCGGCAGCATCTCCGATTAGTTTTGCAGACATTAGCAAATTGAAGATTATTACGGGCTTGAAAACATTTAGTTCGAAATGTCCTTGCATTCCACCGACAGAAATTGCAGCGTCATTTCCTATAACTTGTGCGCAAACCATTGTAAGTGCTTCAGACTGAGTAGGATTAACCTTTCCTGGCATAATTGATGAACCTGGCTCATTTTCAGGAATTATTAGTTCTCCAATCCCGCATCTTGGTCCGGAAGCAAGCAATCTGATATCATTTCCGATTTTCATTAAGCTTACTGCAAGTTTTTTCAGCGCCCCTGAAGTTCCCACTGCTGCGTCGTGAGCTGCTAATGCTTCAAATTTGTTTGGAGCAGTTTTAAAAGGATGCCCTGCCAGTTGTGAAATTTTCTTTGCTACAAGTTCAGAATATCCTTTTGGCGTATTTAGCCCGGTTCCAACTGCTGTTCCTCCAAGTGCAAGCTCGGAAAGGTGATCCAGGGTAGATTGCAGGGTTTTAATACCATGATCCAACTGAGCTACATAACCTGAAAATTCATTTCCAAGTGTAAGGGGAGTAGCATCCATCAAGTGCGTACGACCGATTTTTACAACATCTGCAAAAGACTTTGCTTTGGCATCAAGCGTATCTCTAAGAGACTTTACCTTAGGAATTGTTTCTTCAACGATCAGTTTGTATGCTGCAATTGACATTGCAGTCGGGAAGGTATCGTTAGATGACTGAGATTTATTTACATCATCGTTCGGATGAATTTTTTTCTTTTCGTCTTCAAGTTTACCACCAAGAAGAACGTGAGCTCTGTTTCCGATTACTTCGTTCACATTCATGTTAGACTGGGTTCCTGAACCTGTCTGCCATACCACTAAAGGAAACTGATCGTCAAGTTTACCATCCAGAATTTCTTCACATACTTTGCTGATTATCTCAGCTTTGTCAGCAGAAAGGACGCCAAGCTCAAGATTGGTTTGTGCGGCAGCTTTCTTCAAAATAGCAAATGCTCTGATCACTTCAGTAGGCATAAGGTGCCCGCCGATGGTGAAGTTTTCTTTTGATCTTTGTGTTTGTGCTCCCCAATATTTGTCTGCCGGAACTTGTACCGGCCCCATGGTGTCTTTTTCAATCCTGAAGCTCATAGAATATTTTAGTTTTTTATTAGTTACTGTATAGTGAACAATATTACAAAAATATCAAAAGACCTCTAGCGCGATATAGCAATATTTAATGTCGGATTTGGAATTTTTCCAAATTTTTCCACAATATGGTCCTGTGATGAATAAGTGGTATCTTTGAATAATAATATTATGGCCAAAGTAAAATCCTCGTTTTTTTGTCAGAGCTGTGGTGCGCAGTCTGCTAAATGGGTGGGTAAATGTCCTTCCTGCGGAGAATGGAATACCTATGTGGAAGAGCTTATTCAGAAAGAGGAAAAGCAGTCCTGGAAGTCCTCTTCTTCTACAAAAGTTGCTAATAAACCCAAGCCCATCAATGAAGTTGCTTACGATCAGGAAGAGCGCATCTATACCAATGATGGCGAACTAAACAGAGTATTGGGAGGAGGTATTGTCCCAGGCTCTTTGGTTTTGATCGGTGGTGAACCAGGTATAGGAAAATCCACCCTCATGCTTCAAATAGCGTTAAGTCTTGTTGAGCATAAGGTATTGTATGTTTCGGGTGAGGAAAGCGAGCAGCAGACTAAAATGCGTGCCGAGAGATTGGGCATAAAATCCAATAACTGTTATGTACTTACAGAAACATCTACTCAGAACATCTTTAAACAGATTGAGATTCTGGAACCAGATGTTTTGGTAGTTGATTCAATTCAGACTCTACACTCTTCTTTTATTGATTCAAGTGCAGGAAGCATTTCTCAAGTTAGAGAATGTACTGCTGAGTTGCTGAAATTTGCCAAAGAATCCGGTACTCCTGTTTTCCTCATAGGTCATATTACGAAAGA
Organism: Sporocytophaga myxococcoides DSM 11118; assembly: GCF_000426725.1. Classification (NCBI taxonomy): domain Bacteria; kingdom Pseudomonadati; phylum Bacteroidota; class Cytophagia; order Cytophagales; family Cytophagaceae; genus Sporocytophaga; species Sporocytophaga myxococcoides. The sequence goes on from NZ_AUFX01000012.1 coordinate 135,387, forward strand.
AGGAACAATAGCCGGACCTAAGATTCTGGAACATATGGTTGATACTGTTCTTCAGTTTGAAGGTGATCGCCATATGGCTTACAGGATCATGCGTACAACCAAAAACCGTTTCGGATCTACTTCTGAGTTGGGTATATATGAAATGTCTGGTGCCGGGCTAAAGGAGGTCTCTAATCCTTCACAGATCTTGTTATCTCAGAGAGATGAGGTTTTGAGCGGTATAACTATTGGAGCAACCTTAGAAGGTAATCGTCCTTTGCTTATAGAGGTACAATCTCTTGTAAGCCCAGCAACCTACGGAACGCCGCAACGGAGCTCTACCGGGTTTGATGCGAAAAGACTAAACATGTTACTGGCTGTGCTGGAGAAAAGAGGAGGGTTGAGACTCGGCGCTCAGGATGTGTTTCTGAACATTGCAGGTGGGCTTAAGATTGAAGACCCTGCAATAGATTTATCAGTTTGTGCATCTATCATTTCATCCTTCAAAGATCTTGCAATTCCACAGACAGTTTGCTTTGCCGGTGAAGTCGGTCTGGGTGGTGAAATAAGAGCAGTTAACAGAATAGAACAAAGAATTTCAGAAGCGGAGAAGCTTGGGTTTAAAGATATTTTTATTTCAAAATATAATAAGAAAGGTCTGGATACTGCTAAATTCAAAGTTAATATTCATGCTGCTGCCAGACTCGATGAGGTGTTTGATTCTTTAATGAATTAGCAAGTTTGATGAAGTTAAACTTTTCTTTTTTTCAAAGAATTGTAGACAGAGAAGTTTGAGGATAGGTTGTATTGAAGTCCTTTTGCAATTGATTAAAATACTCATGCATTAGTTTTATATAAGTTTGCATTTGTAATTCTATCTGTACTTTGTTTTCGCTATCTTTTTCTCTTATCCATTGTACTGCCATAACTTTAGCCCTGACTCCGGCCTTATAATACTTGTAGAATAAAAATAGCAAATATTCCTCAGGGCTTCTTATTGCCGGATTGAATATATTATAATATTCAAGAATCAATTTTCCAAAATCCTTCCTTCCATAACTGTCGAGGTCCATGGAAAGAAAGGCAAGCTCTTCCATTACATCTATTTGCCTCAACGAATCGCTAAATTCAATACAATCGAACAGTATAGGTTTATTAAGGAGAAAGATGTTTCCTGTATGAAGATCGCCATGACAGTCTCTGACATATCCTTGCTGCATTCTGAATTCGAGAAATTTTTTAAAGTGCTGAATAAACTGCAGGCAATAGCTGGTACTTGTATCAATAAAGTCCTTATTGGCCGGATCAATTTTATTAAATATTGCTGAATAGTTGAGGAGGTCTTTGGTTTTATCTTTAATCAGGTCACTTTGATTATTTATGATTAAAGGGTTTGATGAAAAATGAAATTCCGCAATAGCTTCAGCGATATTGCGAATATCATTTTCTGCTACCTCTTCTTTTAAAAGAAGATTGTTTAATTCCTTTCCTTCAGGAAGTCTCCTCATTTCAACTGCATAATCAATGATTTCTCCATTTTCTGCTCCTATCTGAAGACGCGCATTGACTATTCTTATTGGATGAACAGATATGTATATATCTGATGAGAATCTTTGATTTAGTAGTAGCTCCTTTTCACAAAAATATTTTCGGCTTTCTAAAGATGTAAAATTAAGAAATGAAGTTTCAACCGGCCTCTTGATTTTAAAGGCTCTATTTTCTGAGAATAGGACCCAGGAAATAGAGGTTTCGGTAACAGAAATTGGGCTTGAATGATCAGGTAAAATTATTTTATCCAATTGTTCTTTTTCCATGAAAATTTCAATGTGCATTTAAGTATGCAACTGCTTTGGTAAGCATTAGGTTAATATCATCATGTGAAGAGTCAAGCTTCAGGAATTCTGTCTGAGGTAATTCAAACTGCTCTTTCATTTTCTGATATACTGAATAATCAGCATCGCTGAACGGTCTTTTCTGAGAGACCCGAAGTTTTATATCCTCTTCATTGGCACTTATAATAATAGTCTTACAAGTGATTTTATGAGGTATACATTCCTTGCAAAATGATTTTCTTAAATCATCTTTAATAAAAGTAGCATCCAGAATAACATCCTTTTTTCCAAATAGGATCTTATTCATCCGTAATCTCATTTCTGAATAAACAGCTTCCTTTTCCTCTTCTGAGTAATCAGGATTCTGAAACAGTTCCTTTCTTATAATATCACTTGAGAGATATCTTGCATCAATAAGCTTAGCTAATTTTTCCGCAAAGAAAGATTTACCGGAACCTGGAAGGCCTGCAATGATTATGACCATGAAAATGAAACAGAGAACCTTTTAAAAGGTTGAGATAAAGCAGTGAGAGAGGATAGCTACCTTTTTATAAATCGACCTGTTGTATTAACTATTTTGCCTTTAATACTTAAAAAGTAAAGACCAGGATGGATATTGGAAACGGGAATTTCAAACTGACTTGTACCGTTGTTAAAAGTTATATAAACTTCTTTGATTAAGACTCCTAAAGAGTTGTAGATGAGCACCTGTGCTTCGTCGGAAACACTTGATTTCAATGATAATTGTAATGTACCTTCTACAGGATTCGGTGTTATGCTGAGCTTAAGTTGTTCCTGATCAATAAATTGGAAATGAAAGTTTTGAGGAGAAAAAGATGTATCATAAGTATCATTTCCGTCAATATATTCTTCCTGCAGGCAGAAGCCGTTCCTGTGTATCAGGAGGAAGAAGAAAAAAAATGTGACGTATTTTAGGAACCTCATTCGGCAAATTTAAGCTTTAGAAACGATTATTGAATCGTTTGTTCGCAAATTTTGTAAATAGGTCTTAATTATTAAAATTATCAGCCAATAAATAATCAATATGAAAATTGTCACCCCCTGCAAAGTGGCATTGTCATGCAATGCGGACCACCTCTCGCTCTTGACAATTCAGCTGATGGTAGATTGATGATTGTATTTTGAATATCTTCCTGGCAAATCTTTCCACTTCTAAGTTCCTGAAGCAATTCCGATGCCTTGACAACTTGATACCCGGCTTCCTGCAGTGCTTTGTTTGTTTTCAGATTCCTGTCATAAGTGAATGCAACACCCTCCCGGACAGCAAACAAGTTACAGCCATCGGTCCACTGTTCCCTTTCTTCAAAGGGAGACTTACCCTCTCCGCAAAGAATGAACTGCCAGTCTGGATAAATGTCTTTTAATATCGTGCTTAGACTTTTTGCCACAATTGGTTTTTGGCTATTGGCAGAGTAATGTTGTATTTTCATTTTACCTTCCTGCATAATCAAAGGAGCAAAAACCACACTTTGATTTCTTTTTGCCATTGTAAAAACAGTATCCAAATGCATGCAAAACCTCAGTGGGGGAAGATTTACAACTGTTATCTCACTGACAATTTTGTGTTCGAAGATTTTCCTGATTATTCTCTCAACAGCCATTTCAGAGGTCCTTTCGCTAGTACCTATTAGTAAATGGTTTTCATTTACCATCATTACATCACCTCCTTCTACAGAGAATACTCCAAGGTGACCATTGTTATTGTCAACCAGCTCCTCCACGTTGTCTGAGATCCCGAAGAGTTTGTTGCTTTTGTTTACTGCCGAAAACAGTGGATGGTAATGAAATACAAAGTACGAAAGTATGGATTCTCTAGAACGTGCTCTTTTGGAAGCTTGTGCTATCAGTAGATGGTTGTTGATGACTGTTCCCAGATCTCTTGTAAAAATGAGATTAGGAAGAGGCAAGAAAATTGAGATTTCTTTTTTGTTATGGTATACTCCTGATATCAGTGTATTGGCTAATACTTCCGGTTCTGCATTGATCAGAAACTGTTTTACCCTTTCATCGCAGTGCTCAAGTCTGCAAACTACTGCTACCAGTTCTTTCTTAATATCGTCTTGCTTCAGGATGTCTCTTAAAAGGTTTGAAAAATCATGTACGTTTTTTTCACCTATAAAATGGCCAAGCAAATTTGTGAAGACCTGATGTTCCTCAACCATTTTAGGAAGGTACACAATGTCCTCATATAAAAGGTCAACAGCCTTTGATGGTGTTACTTTTTCAATTCCTTCATCCGGCTTGTGGATCAGAACCGATTTTAGTGCTCCGATGTCGGAAGCGACACGGATGACAGAATTATCTATATCCTTAACTTGGCCCTGGTCAAATCGCATAAAACATGGTTTTAGATGAGAAGATGAGGTTAATAAACCATCATCTTCATACAGAATACGCTTCCACCGGATTTAATAAATTCCGAAGTGTCCACTTCAATTACTTCAAATCCTTTTTTTACTAAATGGTGAAAAGTGATAATGCCTCCTTTTTGCATAAGCGCAACTTTCTTGCCTGTTATCTGATCATTGATAATATGAGCATTCAGGGAAAAATTTTGTGCAGCTTCATGCACAGGGATGGCAATTACTTCTCGGAACATTTTTTTAATTGTCTTCAAACCTTCTGTTGTAAATGCCTCGGCGCATATTAATACAGTTTCTTCATCAAGAGGTAAAAAACAGGTATCTAGATGATAGAAGTTTTCATTAATAAGTTCAAGAGCGACTATTGGCACATTCAATAACTGAGCAATTTCGTCATAAGCGTTTTTTTCCGAACGGAAACCATAACCACCGTAAAGGAGCATTTTGCCATAATGAGGTATCAGGTCACCCATTCCTTCAAAAAGAGTTGTTTTTACCAGTTTATTTATTTTGTATCCCTCATCCCGAAAGAATTCTTCAAAATAAGGCACTTCTTTCTGTCTGGAGCAGTGTCTCATTTTGCTGAGAATCACTTCTTTTTTCCCTGATTCATCTCTCCATGGAAATGTCTGGTTGGCAGCAAATACCATGTCTTCACAACCAGGAACGCCTGAAATTACATTTACAGAATCAAGTATACCAAGCTCTGCAAGTCGCACATATTCATTGCGGACGCTCTCCCACTGACTTGTTGCTAGTTCCTTGTCCATGTTTCCTAGGCCTTTTTCCATGTGTGGATTTTTGACATCTATGATATCAAAATATTCCGGACTAGCCATTAGAACTTTTCTTGGCTCAACCCTCGGGGGGATTTCATCAAGAGAAAAGTGTAAATTGTGATCGTAAACTTTTTTTTGAGTGTAAATCATAACTATGCTCCTCCTTTGATTTAAAACGTATTTTAAAAGTGTTGAGTTTTAGATCTGTTCGAATTAAATGATGAACAGTTTCCCTAAACAAAAGTTTTACCTTTACACTAACAACGAAAATGATCAGATCTATTGTGAATCAGGGTTATCGCATAGTACTATTTTTTATTTTGTTTTCCTGCAATGGAACCACAAAAGATACATCTGAAAAAGAGGGCCAAAAAGAACCTTTTCAGCTTGGAACTGAAGCCTGTATTGATTCCACAAAAATAAATCCGGAAACAGTTTGCATAGAAATATACGATCCCGTTTGTGGATGCAACGGCAAAAATTATCCTAATACCTGTTATGCAGAAAAGGCAGGTGTTACAAAATTTATTAAGGGAGAATGCAGATAAAAAAATTTGACCCGAAATTTATCAGGCCAAACGTCTATTTTTTTTTCGGCTCATTTTGAATGGCTAAAACAATATCTCTTTTCTTAATATAGACACTCCAAATTCCTTGAAATTCATTAATTAAGGTGCTTTTTGTTTGGCTTGATGTGGCAATACATTCTTTGGATGCCAATATTGGAGCCATATAAACAAAGAGCGTATCATTTACCGCCTGAAGGTTGGGCTTCATTTCCAGTTTATTTTCTCTATTGTATTTATAAGCATCTAAAAGTTGAGTTTCTATTTCGGATAAAAGGATTTTACTTTTAAAATTGGTGTCTATTTTGTTGATTTTGAGGACATCAATCGCTTTTGCCAGAGAATCGAGGTTATTAATTGATGCATAGCTACAAACTCGAACAGCTTCTTCGGTTTTTTTAGCCACTATAAGCGCTTCAAATTCCTTTTTTGAAGATTCATTGATCTTCCGGATTGCATTTTCACCGGTTTTATTTGCCATGTCAAAGATCTCCGATTCTGTAATCCTCACAATTTTTCTTTTTTGAAGCTCTTCCGAAATTCCTTTGGTATCAACGGAATTCTCGTTGCAGGCGGAGAGTATTACTATAAATAAAGCCCAAATGGCAAATAAATTGAATTTCATGGGACAAAACCCTTTCTTTTTGTGTTTGAATACAGTCACTTTCTATTCTTAGATTTTATTATCTTTGCAAACGCAAATTTCTAAAAAAACATGATTGATAAGCTCGAGGCCATTAAAAAAAGATTTGAGGAGGTTTCTGAATTAATTATTCAGCCTGAGGCAATGGCAGATATGAAAAAATATTCCGCACTGGGAAAAGAATATAAGGAACTGGAGAAGATAGTGCAGGTCTATAAAAAGTATAAAGGAATTCTGGATAATATCGATAGCGCCAAAAAAGTACTTGAAACAGAGAAAGATCCTGATTTCAGAGAAATGGCAAAGACAGAGCTGGATGAATTGGTTCCGGAAAAGGATAAGATGGAAGAGCTTGTCAAAGAAATGCTTATCCCGAAAGATCCTAATGACAGCAAAAACGTTATTCTTGAAATCCGCGCAGGTACTGGTGGTGACGAAGCTGCAATTTTTGCAGGAGATTTACACAGAATGTATCAGCGTCTGGCTGAGATTATGGGCTGGAAACTTGAACTTCTGGATTATACCGAAGGAACTTCAGGTGGTTACAAAGAGATCATCTGTACTGTTGCAGGTGAAGATGTCTATGGTAAACTGAAATTTGAATCTGGAGTGCACAGAGTACAAAGAGTACCGGCTACCGAAACTCAGGGTCGTGTACATACTTCTGCGGCTACTGTTGTGGCTCTTCCGGAAGTTGAGGATGTGGAAGTTGATATCAACATGAATGATATCAGAAAAGATACTTTCTGCTCTTCTGGTCCTGGTGGTCAGTCTGTAAACACTACCTATTCAGCTATTCGTCTTACACATATTCCTACTGGTGTGGTGGTACAGTGTCAGGATGAAAAATCTCAGATTAAGAACTTCGATAAAGCTCTGAAAGTATTGCGTTCAAGATTGTACGAAATTGAGCTTCAGAAGCAAAATGACGAAATCGGAGCTCAGAGAAAATCTCTTGTTGGTAGCGGTGACAGATCAGATAAAATCAGAACTTATAACTATCCTCAAGGTCGTGTTACTGACCACAGAATAGGTTATACTGTTTATAACCTGCCGGTTGTAATGGATGGTCATATTGAAGATTTCATAGAGCAACTTCGTATCGCTGAGAATGCAGAGAGATTGAAAGAAGGAGCTAAATAATTTTTAGAATAAAAATCAAATTTTAACGTTGGATTTTGGATATGACTTTTCAAAATTCAACGTTATTTTTTTAGGATTTATCCGATCAGAATGAAGAATATTGCTATTTGTTTTCTAAGCATTTTATGTTTTCTCGTGTGCTGTAAAAAAGCAGATGAAAAGCTGACTTCAGATCCTTCTGTAAAACTATCTTTTTCAAGAGACACTATTTTTTTTGATACTCTTTTTACTTCCGTTCCGAATATTACAAAAAGACTTTTGGTTTATAACCACAATAAAAATGCTGTTAAGGTGAGTCATATTTCGCTGGAAGGACTTGCTAATTCACCATATTCATTAATCATAAATGGTAAAAAATCATTTTCTGATTCCGATGTTGAAATCAGGGGGAAAGACAGCATTTATATTCTCATATCTGTATTGTTGAAGTCGACTGATACTGCGAATGCATATGTTGTCTCTGATAAAATTCTTTTTAATACCAATGGTAACGTTCAGTCTGTAGCACTGGAAAGTTTTGCCCAGAATGCAAACTTCTTTATTAATGCTCAAACAGGGTGTGATACCACCTGGAAGGCCGGAAAACCTTTTGTAATCTATAATCATGTCACCATTCCTGAAGGTTGCAAGCTTACAATTGAAAAAGGGACAAAAGTGCTCTTTCACAATGATGCTTCAATGAAAGTAGATGGAACATTGATTGTCAATGGAGAGAAGGGAAAAGAGGTGTTTTTTGGTTCGGATAAAAGAGGGAAAATTTATGAAGATCAGCCTGGTCAATGGGCAGGAATACAGTTTACTGCCAAAAGTAGAAACAATAGAATCAATTTTTCCATAATAGAAAATGCCGATACCGGCATCAGTCAGGAAACAGTGCCGGATAATGACACCATTCCTGAGTTGATATTGTCCAATTCTGTAGTGAGAAATATGAAAAATGAGGGCTTTTCTTTGGAGGCAGATACTTATTTATGGAATGACTTGGCTTATAATATTCTGGGGAATGGTATTCTTTCCAAAGGAAATGAAACAGTATATGTCAGACATTTCACTTTGGCAGGTTATTCATTTTCATTTTTCAGGGATTATCCATTATTGGATTTTTCACAATCAAATGGAAAAACAAGAATTGAAAACAGTATCATTTGGGGTGATAGAAGTTATGAAGTAGCTCCCGGAGGTGATTTTATTGTCACCAATTCCATCATTAGAAATTCTCAGCCAGTTCCCGGCAATGATCTTATTTCAAAAGACCCTCAATTCAAAAGTCCGTTTCGGGAGGATTTTCATCCCGATAGCCTTTCTCCAGCAATTGATACAGGCACTAATTTAGGTATATTAAAAGACCTTGATGATAAGAGCAGAGATGAAAAAGCGGATTTAGGAGCCTATGAAAGGTGATTTTCTTCAAAAAATAAACAGCTGTAATTCCTTCAATACAATTATTTAACGATCATAAAATCAGTAAAATTTAGCTTAAAAGGCATCTTGGAATCGGAAATTCTTTGTTCCTAACGCACTTTAAGTTAATTTTGATAATTATATCAAATAATCAAAAACTCTTTCATGGAAACTACAATAATATCTGCCTTAAGGGATAATCAAATCTTTGATCTAATTGCCCGCGAAAAAAGAAGACAGGAGAGTGGTGTTGAACTTATTGCTTCTGAGAATTTTACCTCTCGCCAGGTAATGGAGGCTATGGGTAGCGTATTAACAAACAAATATGCAGAAGGGCTGCCAGGCAAAAGATATTATGGCGGATGCGAGATTGTAGACCTTTCAGAGCAATTGGCTATTGACAGACTAAAGAAATTATTTAAAGTTGAATGGGCAAACGTGCAGCCGCACTCTGGTGCACAGGCAAATATGGCTGTGTTCCTTGCTTGCCTTACTCCTGGAGACACGATACTAGGATTTGACCTTTCTCACGGTGGTCACCTTTCTCATGGTTCGCCTGTAAACTTCTCAGGTAAGTATTTCAAACCTGTATTCTACGGAGTTGAAAAAGAAACCGGAATAATTAATCTTGATAAAGTTGAAGAAATAGCATTAAGAGAAAAACCGAAATTGATCGTTTGCGGTGCTTCTGCTTATTCAAGAGACTGGGATTACAAACGTTTCAGAGAAATTGCAGATAAAGTAGGTGCTGTATTGCTTGCAGATATTGCTCACCCAGCCGGACTTATAGCTAAAGGATTATTGAACGATCCAGTTCCTCATTGTCATTTTGTTACTTCTACTACTCACAAAACTCTTAGAGGTCCAAGAGGTGGTATCATCATGATGGGTAAAGATTTTGAAAACCCAATGGGTCTTAAAACTCCTAAAGGTGAAATCAGAATGATGTCTAACGTTATGGACATGGCTGTTTTCCCAGGAGTACAAGGTGGTCCGCTTGAGCACGTAATTGCTGCAAAAGCAGTTTCTTTCTTCGAAGCACTTTCTGATGATTATTTAGAGTATGCTAAGCAAGTGAAGAAGAATGCCCAGGTAATGGCTGATGCATTTAAGAAGAGAGGATATGAGATCATTTCAGGTGGTACAGACAATCACCTAATGCTTATCGATCTTAGATCTAAAGGTTTGACAGGTAAGTTTGCAGAGAATACACTTATACAGGCAGATATTACAATAAATAAAAACATGGTTCCGTTTGATGACAAATCTCCGTTTGTTACTTCCGGAATGAGAGTTGGTACAGCCGCTGTTACCACCAGAGGTATGAAAGAAGCCGATATGGAAAAAATCGTTGAGCTTATCGACACAGTATTGATGAGCAATGAAGATCAAAAGGTTATCCAGAAGGTGAAAAAAGACATCAACCACTGGATGGAAGACTTTCCTCTTTACGTATAAAAACTAATTTGTGGCAAAAGCTCAGAATAAAGAGATGTCATTTCTCGATCACCTTGAGGAATTGAGGTGGCATCTCATTAGATCGTTAATATCAATTGTTGTATTCTCTTTGGTTGCTTTCCTAGCAAAGGATTTCATCTTTCAGACGGTCATTCTGGGACCAGCCAAAACAGATTTCTGGACTTACAGAATGCTTTGCAAACTTGGTCCGGATTTGTGTATTGAAAAGATGAACTTTTCTCTCCAAAACAGGACATTAGGAGGTCAGTTTACAATGCACATCAATGCAGCATTTGTAATTGGGCTTATTCTTGCTTTCCCTTATACATTCTGGGAAATCTGGAGCTTTATAAAGCCGGGATTGTATCTGAAAGAGCAAAGCGCAGCAAGTGGTCTCCTGTTCTATGTAACTGTATTATTTGTTTCAGGGGTGCTTTTTGGTTATTACATTGTTTCTCCGATGTCTATTAACTTTCTTGCAAATTATTCCCTTGACCCAAGCATAGAAAACAATTTTGACCTAGCATCATATATTTCTACCCTTACTATGATGGTCCTCGGTAGCGGGTTGATGTTTCAATTGCCTGTGGCTGTATTTATCCTATCCAAATTGGGTGTAATGACTCCTGATTTTATGAGAACTTACAGAAGGCATGCAATAGTTGTGATCTTAACAGTTGCAGCGATCATTACTCCTCCTGATGTTCTTAGTCAGATAATAATTTCTCTGCCACTTTTTGTATTGTATGAAATAAGTATCTTTATCTCTGCTAGTGTAAACAAGAAGAGAAGGAAGAAAGAAGAAATGCAAGAGTTAACATACTCATAAGAAATATTAAGTCCTGCTTTGTTAAAAAGCAGGACTTTCATTTTTATCAATATTTAGATAATTAAATATAAATACCCAAATGATTAAAAAAATAGCGCTAGGTGGTGATCATGCCGGATACGCTTATAAAAAGGAAATAATAGCGGACCTTCAAAGCAAAGGTTACGAGGTAAAAGACTTTGGACCATTCAGTGAAGCTTCTGTTGACTATCCGGATTTTGTACATCCATTATCTCAGGCAGTGGAAAGCAAAGAGTTTGATTTTGGAATTCTGATTTGCGGAAGTGGAAATGGAGTTGCAATTACAGCAAATAAATATAAAGATATAAGAGCTTCGCTTTGCTGGACGAATGATCTTGCTGCGCTTGCGAGACAACATAATGACGCAAACGTACTATGCCTTCCTGCAAGGTTTATTGAGCTGGGAGATGCAAAGAAATTTGTTCAGACTTTCATCGAAACACCTTTTGAAGGAGGAAGACATCAGAACAGAGTTGATAAAATTAATAAATGCTATTAATGGGCTGTACTTTTTCGTATAGCCCTTCATCTACTTTTTTGTAAGCTGCCCCTAATGATGGAATTTTGGCAAATATCTTTTCTGCAAGATTACTTTTGTCAACAATAAAATCCGGTGAATCCCTTAAAAAGTCTCTGTATATCCCTGAAATATTTTCAAAGTTATTAAGATTGTCAAACCTTTTTTCAGCCAATTGCCAATCAAGGTATGGTGTAGCAAGTGTATTGTTAATATACATCTCCGGAAATTTTCCCAAAACCAATACTTTCTTCCCTTTTATTCCGTCAAATGGACTTTGTAGCGGAGAAGCTACCATAGAGTTGATATTCCATGTTTTGTTGCTCATCGAAGCTTTTGATGAAAATATAAAACTTATCCCTAAGATGAAGATGATGGTTCCTGCAAAAAAGGACTCCGAAAACACTTTGTGTCTTATAAGGGAAAACATGTGAGAAGCAAAAAAAGCCAGCGCTGGCACAAATATAAAGGTGGAGGAGGGAGTCAGATTGTTTGATAAAGCCAGTGAAAATACCCCAAAAATTATCCAAAGCAACATGGATTTGATGAGATTGTACTGAAAATTAACATAACGTGAAGAGTTAGCTATAATGAAGAATGAGAAAAGCATCATTATTGCCGGGGTCAATAAAATTAAAATATAGAGCTGAAGGCTACCGTAAATAGTCTTTTTATAATTGACAAAAGAAAGTACATAGTAGGTGACAAATTCAGAAGATCCGTTTTTAAGGAAATAGTAAGTCCAGGCAATCAAAAACGGAAATGCGAATCCTACAATTAACAGAAGAAACTTTCTAAGATTCAAAACGCCAAAGAATAAGTACGAAAGAAATGCAAAGAAAAAGAAAAGCCCTAGTTGAATGCTAAATAATGCTGCAATTCCTATAAAAACTCCAGAATAGAGCATATGCTCTTCTTTCAGATCATTACGAAGCTGTTGGAATATAAGAAATAGGGCTATCAGCAGAAAGGTAGTTCCCAGCAAAACGGGAAACAAAGTATTAAAATCGAAGAATAAAGTAGCAAAGAGGAAATAGAACAGAGCCGGTAAGACGCTTCTGTCTCTCAGGGCTCCAACTGCATTTAAGATTAAATTGAAGATAACGGCCTGGAAAATCACAAAAAGAGTAGATGTAATCCAAAGAGCGGTTTGGGATTTTCCAAAGATCAGATTCAGGAAATAATAAATTGAAGATGCTAATGGCCCTGCAGGATACCAGATGTCTCGGTACATTGAAGTCGAGGAATTCAACTTTTCTCCTATTGTGAGCCAACTGATTTCACTGAGAAGCAGAGGACTGCCATTTAGTAAGAATGACATTCTGATTATCAGAAATATAATAACTACAATCCCTAAGCGAAAGGGATCAAAAGTTTTGAAAAATCTAACCAAGGCAAAAGATTATTTGTTAATTTTCGATTAAAACTTGTTAATTAAAACTAAGTTTGAAGTAAATATAACTACTTGTTCATTTAATGGATATAATTTTAATAATTTCCATTAAATAAATCATCCTTCATCGATACGGAAAATGGACAGCAAAAGACAACAAAAAGTTTCCAGGCTAATACAAAAAGAAATGGGCGAACTTTTTCAGAGAGACACCAAAGGGATATTTGGGGGAGCATTTATTACAGTTACACATGTAAAAATCAGCCCGGATCTTGGGGTTGCTTCAATTTATTTAAGCTTTCTGAAAAGTAATAATCAGAGTGCCATCCTTCAGAATATCAGAGAAAATACAAAGCAGGTAAGGAAAATGCTGGGGGAAAAGGTCGGAAAACAGCTTCGAATAGTTCCTCAACTCGTTTTTCATATCGACGATACAGTTGAGTATGCCGCTAATATAGATAAGATCCTTTCCGGACTTGAAATACCTCCGGCGAAAAAAGAGGATGGAGAAAACGAAGAAGAATAATTTTAAATCCCTACAATTTTGAGTGTACCCTTTTTCATTGCAAGGCGCTATTTTTTATTTGGCAGGAAAATTAATTTTATCAATATAGTTTCTCTGCTCTCCATCCTTGTGGTTGCTTTTGTAACCATGTCTTTGGTGGTAGCATTAAGCGTATTCAATGGATTGGAAAATCTTATCCGATCACTTTACAATACTTTTGATCCGCAATTGAAGATTTCTGCTGTACAGGGAAAATCTTTTACAGTTGACCATGATTTTCTGGATAAGCTCAAATCCAGGGAAGGTATCGCCATTATTACGGAAGTAATAGAAGACAATGTGCTTGTCAAATACAAGGAAGATCAGATGGTGGTGAAAATGAAAGGGGTTTCCGACAGCTTTCTGAAGCAAAAGAGATTGGATTCCATGATTGTGGCAGGAGAGCTGAAGTTCCATGACAATGGAAAAGACTATGCGATCATTGGACGTGGAATTCAATATAACCTGGCTATATCTCTAAATAGCGAGATCAACCCTTTACAGGTATGGTATCCAAAAAATATTAAAGCTGTTGCATCTTTAAGTCCTGATAAAGTCTTTAGCAGAGAAAATATAAGGGCGGGAGCAGTCTTCGCAATTGAAAAGCAGTATGACGATAATTATATTTTCGTACCGCTGGATTTTGCTGAAAGGCTTCTGAACTATGGAAACAAAAGGACTTCTTTGGAGATAAAGATAAAAGATGGCTTTAAGATAAATAAAGTAAGAGATCAATTGAGAGAATTGCTTGGAGAGGACTTTCTGGTACAGAACAGTGATGAGCAGCATGCAAGCTTGCTTCGGGCTGTTAAAATTGAAAAACTGTTTATGTTTTTTACTATTTCATTTATCCTGGCTGTTGCATCTATGAATATATTTTTCTGTCTTACAATGCTTGCCATTAATAAGAAACGCGATGTTGCTATACTTTATTCATTAGGAGCAACGCCAAATATGGTAAGGGCAATTTTTCTTACTGAAGGCGCTATGATTGCATTTACCGGAGCTATTTTAGGACTTGTCTTAGGTATTGGTCTTTGCATTGCACAACAACAATTTGGAATGGTTTCTATGGGTATGGAAACATCGCTTGTGGATGCATATCCAGTTAAAATGGAAGTCACCGATTTTATAAGTACTGGTATCACAATTATTGTGATTACCTTTTTAGCCTCTGTAAGACCCGCAACCAGAGCCATTCAGGTAAGCATCAGGGAAAATATTTAAGAATCAGGACGATTCAGTTTTGTGTATAATTATCTTCTCTTTTTCATTTCTAATAAAACTGAATTTAGTATATTGTATACTTGTTTAATCCGAAATGAAAGTCTCAACTGCCGAACCGTTCCAAATAATCTATTCATTGTTTGAGCATGAATACCTGGGGTATCTTTTTGAATCGTATGTGGTTCAATTGGATGCCAATGGAAGGCTTACGTTCAAGCATCAGAATATTTCTTCAAAAAATGCAGAAGAGTTTTCAGCAGGTTTAAATGAGATAGATTTTAAACTGATACATCTTACCGATAGCATTCAACAGGATGCAATCCTTAAGAAGTTTTACAATAAAAAAGTTACTCCCGCTGAATTTTTCCTTAAAGTATATAATAAAGACAAGGGGGATGCCCTGCTTCAGGAAGCTA
Source organism: Sporocytophaga myxococcoides DSM 11118 (assembly GCF_000426725.1). Lineage (NCBI taxonomy): Bacteria > Pseudomonadati > Bacteroidota > Cytophagia > Cytophagales > Cytophagaceae > Sporocytophaga > Sporocytophaga myxococcoides. The sequence goes on from NZ_AUFX01000012.1 coordinate 150,519, forward strand.
TAGGGGATTATATTGAACACAGAAAGGCTGAAATCCTTGATTTGCTTCATGATAAAATGGTCTTTGAAATGGGTAACGATGGAGAATCGACCTGGAAGCGCATTCATCTGGCTCCTGAGAAAGCTTCAGTATTATTTCATTTCATGAGGAATGAAGATAATACACACTATTTCCCGACAATTAAATACGAAGGAGAAAAAGTAGAATTCCAATATAAGAACGCCATCATCATTTGTAACTCACCCGCATGGCTATTGGTTGGTGATAAAGTCTACAGCTTTAAAAAAGACGTAGATGGCAATAAGTTAAAACCTTTCCTTAACAAGAAATTCATAGTGGTGCCAAGGAAAATGGAAGATACCTACTATGAGAAGTTTGTAACACCGCTTATTGCAACTTTTGATGTTCATGCTAAGGGTTTTCAAATCTTTGCAGAAGATTATGAACCGAAACCTGTTATTACATTTACCGAACTCGCTACTGCAGGCAAGAGCCTGAACCTATTTAGCGCGGGCTCTGGTGATGTAGACGTGCAGGAAGCAGATGATTGTAAGATTGTATTTAACCTTGCTTTTCAGTATGGCAACTTTACATTCAATTCAGATGTCAATGGAAGCAATTATGTGAAAATGGAAAAGACCAAAGACTCTTATGTTTTTCATAAGGTGAAAAGGTCTATGGATTGGGAAAAATCAATTCTCGTAGAACTCAGAGATCTTGGCCTTGAGCTGAAAAACGGCAAGCTTATGCTTGAAAGGTTTGAAGCTTTTGCGTGGATGAATCGCTATAGAGATGAACTGGTAGCTAAAAACTTTGTTGTTCGACAGAATGTAAAAGATAACAAGAGGTATTTTGTTGGTGAAACCTCTATCAACTTAGAAGTTAAAGAAAACCAGGACTGGTTTGATATACATGTTACAGTAAAATTCGGTGATTTTGAAATTCCTTTCTTAAAACTTCGTAGTTACATTCTTAGAAAGAAGAAGGAGTTTGCTCTTCCTAACGGAGAAATAGCTGTCATTCCTGAAGAATGGTTTACGCAGTATGCAGAGCTGTTCGCCTTCATGGAAGATCCGAGTGATGAGAATGATCTTAAGCTGAAGAAGCACCATCTTGCACTTGTACAGGAACTGCATAGTGGGAACCTGGCGAAGGTTACAATCAGTCAGAAGCTTGAAAAGCTTAAGGAGTTTGAAGAGATAGAAGACCATCCGATTCCTGAAGGGTTCCTTGGTGAACTAAGACCTTATCAGAAGGCAGGTTACAACTGGATGCAATTCCTTTATAAGTATAAGTTCGGTGGCTGTCTTGCTGATGACATGGGTCTTGGAAAGACAGTGCAAACGCTAGCTTTTCTTCAATCATTAAAGGAAAATGGTGCGACAAGCGCAACGCTGCTTATAATGCCGACATCCTTGTTATATAACTGGGAAATGGAAGCACGTAAGTTTACTCCTTCCTTGAGAATATTGAACTATACAGGAACAGGAAGAGATAAGAATGTTGAGCAGTTTGAATCTTATGATCTTGTTCTTTCTTCATACGGAACAGTTAGGATAGATATAGAGCATCTGAAGAATTACTATTTCAACTATATTATTCTCGACGAATCGCAGGCCATCAAAAACCCTGACAGCAATATTGCCAAAGCCGTTCGTGACCTCAAGTCTACTCACAGACTGATTCTTACCGGTACTCCTATTGAAAACAGTACTATGGATCTCTGGTCTCAGATTACCTTTGCCAATCCTGGTTTATTGGGAAGTCAGTCTTTCTTCAGAAATGAATTCCTGAATCCGATTGAGAAGAAAAGAGATGATGTAAAGATCAAAAGACTATACTCTATTATCAAGCCATTTATCCTTAGAAGACAAAAGTCTCAGGTAGCAAAAGACCTTCCAGAAAAAATCGAGAATGTTAAGTTCTGCCGCATGACCGCTTCTCAGGAGGCGGAATATGAAAAGGTAAAATCAAGCTACAGGAACATGATCCTGGAGTCTATTGAAGAGAAGGGTGTTGGAAATTCTCAATTCCTCCTGCTTCAAGGTCTTACCAAATTAAGGCAGCTTGCCAACCATCCTTTAATGGTTGATGAGAACTACGAAGGAGATTCAGGCAAGATGGAGGATGTCCTTTACATGCTTGAAAATGCCATTAGCAAGAATCACAAAATACTTATATTTAGTCAGTTCGTAAAGCACCTTAGCATACTTAGAAAGTATCTTGATGAAAAGAAAGTCACGTATGCTTATCTTGATGGTTCTACCAAAGATAGAAAGGCGCAGGTTGACTACTTCCAGGATAATGAAGAGGTGCGGGTATTTTTGATAAGTCTGAAAGCTGGTGGTGTTGGTCTTAACCTTACTGCTGCTGATTATGTCTTCATCCTCGATCCATGGTGGAATCCGGCAATTGAGGCGCAGGCAGTAGACAGAGCTTACAGAATAGGTCAAAAGAATAAAGTATTTACCTATAAGTTTATTTCTCAGAATACTGTAGAAGAAAAAATATTGAACCTTCAGAAGAATAAGTTAAAGCTTGCAGAAGAGCTTATCACAACAGAAGAAAGCTTTGTGAAGAACCTGTCCAGAGAAGATATACAATCGATTTTTGATTAGTAGAAGTTAAAGTTTAAAGCACAAAGCGAAAAGCACAAAGTTTGATTCCACCTGGAGATGTCATGCTGGCATTTCCCTGTCGATAAGGTAGGCTTTAAAACTTTCCGCCTTCCGCTTTAAGCTTTCCGCTTACAAAGATATATCAGCTCATTTTCTCCCAGCCCATATTTTGCAGCTGCTAAATTCCCCACTTCTTTGGCCAGGTCAATTATCGCTACTTCAAAACCACCATTTTTAAGCCTTTCAGGGAAGTCTTTTCCGTGTTTCCTGAAGATCTCCTGGTTCTCGGCATTCTGCATTCCAGAAGCCTCAAAAGTGGCTGAAAGATCCTCATAGATTTTTGTCATAATGATAACAGATCCATCAGGCTTTACTACTCTTCTTAACTCAGATAACGCTTTAAATTCATCAGGAACATGCCCCAATACGTGGCTGCAGATTATGACGTCAAAATGATTGTCCGGAAAGCCAATTGATTGTATGTCCACTTGTTGCATGGCAAGCTCAGGATTGATATCTCCTGAGATATAGGTGAGGTTTTTCCTTTTGCGGAATATTTGTTCCAGTTTGTATTCCGGAGCAAAATGAAGTACACTTAGTTTATCATAAATAAAATTTGTTCTATCTCTCAAATAAAGATATAAAACCCTGTTGCGTTCAAGGGTGTTGCAGGATGGGCACACAGCATTTTGTCTTTTTACATTTCCGTGCGGAAGAAACTTTGTAAAATTTTTATTGCAGCAAACGCATGTTACTTTCGATCCTGAATAAAAGAAACCTCTTATAAAGAATTTTGTATGATGAAGTTTTATCCTGGTTTTTTCGGAAAGGATAGTTTTGTAAATTTTCTTAATTATTTGCAGCATTGGGCAAGGGCAAAAATTGAATCGTTAAGTTAAAGGATATTTATCAAAAACGAAGCATAGTGAATTGTCATGCCCAAATTTTAGCAATAGAAATTGTCAATTTAGATTTCTAAGAATATCAGTTATAATTGGTGCTGCCACTTCAGATACAAAATGCTCGGTAAAGTAGCAAGAACTATTTCGAGAGGAATTTCTATATAAATACTTTGAAGGGTAGATCTTGTATGGCTTACCTTGAAGGTTTTTTTTCAAAGGGGTAGCATCGTATTGCTGATGTTTATAAGCAGAACCTTCATAGCTGATTTTCCTTGAGTATAAAAAATCATATTGGTTTTTTATAAAATAATTATCGTAAATGCCTGAGCTTTGAGATTGTGCATAGCCAGCAAAAAATAAGCTTATAAAAATAACAGTTACAATTTTCTTCATTTTAGTAATAGTGAAATGCTTTTCTATAAAATATAAGTCCTTTACTAAAAGGTTGTAAGCCTTAATTCTTTATTTTACTATTTCCATTGTATATTTATTTACCTTAAATCTTTTTATCAGAATTTTTATAAAATATTAAAATTTAAATAACATGGATCCAACAAAACTTTCATTTTTTAAAAATTTACTTTTGTCTGGAATTATTTTTCTAACAATTGTTTCGTGCAAAAAAGATCCTGAAGTTACAGCCGACCACTATGATTTTGTCTTTGGAGTTTATAACTTTTCCTGGTCTACTTATGTCGATTTATATGCTGTGCGTAATGGAAAAGTCTATCCTGTTAATAAAAATGATTATAAGGGATCTGATGAATTTACATTCAGTGATAAACCATTATCCCAGGATAGATACATTATCTCGCATAAGCTAAGAAACAAATTTCCTGAATATCTAAGAAATTCAACGCAGAACGTTTTTGGGTGCCCGGGTTGTGGGGATCAAAGCACCATTTATGTAGAGCTCACTGAAAATGGCAAGAAAAGATCGTGGCAATTGGACGAGGGAAATAATGGTCAGAAGGATGTTGATGAATTTGCTGGAGAAATTAAGAAGACACTCGAATTATTAAAGTAAGATTTTATAATGAGTTAAATAAAGATGATTCGTTATTTCCCTAACGAATCATCTTATTTATTACTGGTTTTCCTTCCAACCTGAAATCTCCCTCCAGGTCTACCCAAGACTTGCAGCCTCCATATTCCGGCAGTAATTCAATAGTTTGCGGTTCGTTCAATTTGTATATTTGAACAATCAATAGATGCGCTCTTTTTTCCCATCTTTCAAATCGTTCTTTGATGATTCCCTCGCTCCATGCATGAAAGGGATATAACTTGACAAGCGTGTCCCACTCTGTGATAATCCTGCTGTCAGCAATCTCCGCAAAATACTCAACTCTTACTTTATCTTGTTCTTTATGAAACTTATCCGGATCAAAACCTTCGAACCAGTCACTTTTTACCAAGTCTTTTGCCTGATGGAAAAGGGTAGGAAACAATAAGAATTTTTTTGTCTTAATTTCAAAGTCAGAACCTTCTTCATGTATACCTCCTTTTCGGATGATGATGTTCTGCTTCCCTGTTCCCAAGGCTTCAACAATATATGACCATTCTTTAAATGCAGGAGTCATGATTTAAACTTTATAGGTGATTATAAAAACTTAAGCATTATTTTAAATTAAGTGTTACCCATTGAAAAATCCTGTTAATCACTTTAGTCAATAACTTGATTGCAACTATTATTTGTTAATTAACATGGACATTCTTTTAATACTTAATCCTGGTTATTTTTTGGTAAACGTTCAGTAATGCAGGAATAAAAATAATAGAGTAAATGCAGATTTAAACATTTTTATTCCCTATTTTATTTTTGGAATTGTAAGTTTGATACATTAACCACTGCTTATCAAAACATTGAAAGATATTCTAATCATAGGAGGAGGGCTCGGTGGGCTCATTACTTCAATTTGCCTTGCAGATAAGGGATATAATGTTTTAGTGATAGAAAAGAAAGAATACCCCTTTCATAAGGTCTGTGGAGAATACATCTCTAATGAAGTAAAACCATTTTTACAGTCCATAGGATTGAATCTGGCAGATCTTTGTCCTTCTGAAATCAGCAGGCTTAAAGTTACTTCTCCGCTTGGTGCGGAAGTAAACATGCAACTTGATCTAGGCGGATTCGGGCTCAGTCGTTATACACTTGATCGCGCTTTATATGAACTTGCAAAATCAAAAGGAGTAAGTTTTCTTTTAAAAGGCCAGGTTGAAGATGTGAACTTTGAAGGCGATAGCTTCAATATAAAACTACAGGATGGCTCAGAGCATTATGCCCGCATCGTTGTTGGGAGTTTTGGAAAAAGATCAAACCTGGACAGGCAACTCAATCGCAAATTTTTCTTTAAAAGGTCTCCTTACATTGGAGTGAAATACCATATCAGAACTGAGTTCCCTGATGATCTGATCGCTTTGCACAACTTTAAAGATGGTTACTGTGGTATATCAAAAATTGAAGACAATAAATATTGCCTATGTTATTTGAGTTCAAGAAATAATCTGAAAGATCATGGGAACATTGATGAGATGGAGAAAGAGGTACTTTTCAGGAACAGGCATTTAAAGTACATTTTTGAGAATTCTGATTTTCTATATAAAAAGCCGGAAGTAATAAATGAAATAAGCTTCGAAAAGAAAGAAGCTGTATCCAATCATCTCTTGTTTTGCGGAGATGCAGCCGGCATGATCTCTCCTCTTTGTGGCAATGGAATGGCGATGGCTATTCATTCTGCAAAGATCCTTTCTGAGCTTATCTCGATACATTTTGTAAAGTCATCTTTAGACAGACAACTTTTGGAAGCTCAATATTCATCGAAGTGGAATGAATTGTTTTCAACCAGATTGTTTGTGGGGAGGCAAATACAAAAGTTATTCGGACAAGACCTGATGACAGAACTTTCTATAAGGTTCCTGAATAGTGCCAAACCCGTTTCCAGGCAACTTATAAAAATGACACATGGTAAGCCCTTCTAGATATAGTTAAGAACAGTCAGAAAAATAAAGAAAGCTATAAATCCTAGTGAGGATAGCATATTCAGTGTCATGGTTGATTTAAAGTTTGCTGCTTTTTCATCCTTTAAGACTTTTACAAACCAGGTTAAAAAGTAAACCAATGTAGGCAGCATAAATAAAGGGAAAGCGTAAAGCGCTATCAGAAGATTTTTTGAAAGAAAATAATACACAAACCCACCTGAGCCAATTGTAAAGACCAATCCTGTCCAGATGAAAGTGCCTCTGATTCCAAGCATTCTGCTGAATGTCTGATCTCCTCTTCTTCCATCTTCATTATGTTGATATACTTGCGTCATAGGGTATGATCCTAAAAGGATCATAGTACAAAGTGAAGCAGGAAGAATGAGATCATAAAAATTGGCATCAGAATATGATAATCCATTAATTGACAAATAAGACATCAGATAAGTCCAGATACCTTGAAAGAAAGAAACGACAAGAAGTCCACCTATGGGATATTTCTTTAATCTTGTTGAAGGGTGGCTGTACGCTTTGCTTGCCATTGCGACAATAAAGACCATTAAGGCAAATTGCCATCCTATAATAAATGAAAGACCAATAGCTATAAACTCAAATAGTAAGGATGTATAATACAACTCTTTAGAAACCGGAGGTGGATTTTCAATGCCTCCAATACTCTCTTCATCTTTGTCAAAATAGCTGTTATAGCCATTACTCGAGGGATAAAAAAAGAGGTGAATTATAATGAATGAAAGAATCAAATAAGGTATATTGGGATTTGGTGACTGGCTTAAAGCAAAGATGAAGAAAGGCATCAAAAAAATTGAGAAGGGAATTCTCAAGTGTATTAATGTTGATTTTTGAATCATCATTGTTTTAAGAGTTTTTAACAAGATAGATAAAATTTTGTTTCTAAGGAATGAAAAGTTTCATTACAGCGATAGGTACTGCAAATCCTGCATACGGCTTCCCTCAGTTAAAAATTGCGGAGTTCATGTCGGATGCTGTTTCCATGAATGAAGAAGAAAGACAAAGGTTGTTTACCTTATATCGTGCATCTGGAATAAAACATAGATATTCTGTCTTGCCTGATTTTGGTACTGCATTTGAGCATTCTGATTTTTTCAGACCTGGAGATAAAACCGCAATGCCCTCTGTGTCTGAAAGGTTGGCTCTTTATAGGCAAGAGGCGCTGCCTTTGAGTATCGTTGCAATTGAGAATTGTCTTGATCAATTAGGATCTTTTCCCAAAGATAAGATAACTCATCTTATTACTGTTTCATGTACTGGCATGTATGCTCCAGGCCTCGATCTGGATATTGTTCAATCACTTGGATTATCTCATTCCGTGAATAGGACATGTGTTAATTTTATGGGATGTTATGCTGCATTTTCCGGATTGAAAGTTGCGGATGCTATCTGTAAAGCAGACAAAAATGCTGTTGTATTAATGGTTTGTGTTGAGCTTTGCACCATTCATTATCAGAAGAGTATGAATTGGGATCACATTCTGTCTAATGCAATATTCGGTGATGGAGCAGCAGCAGTGATTGTTCAGGCTGAAAGGCCAAAAGGGTTAGCATTGAGCCCTGAGTTATTTTATTGTGAATTGCTTCCTGAAGGCCGCAAAGACATGGCCTGGTCTATAGCTGACTTTGGTTTCGAAATGACTTTATCCTCTTATGTTCCTTCAATGATAAAAAGTGGAATAAAAGAATTAACCAAAAACCTTTTATCCAAGCTAAGTTACAATGTTGATGAAATAGATTATTTCGCCATTCATCCCGGAGGAAAGAAGATACTTGAAGTAATAAAGGATGAGCTGGAAATAAACAAGCAGAAGTGTCAGCAGAGTTTTGACGTGCTTGCTGAATATGGGAATATGTCTTCTCCATCTGTTCTGTTTGTTTTAAAAAGGATTATGCAGGATTTGCAAGATGATTTTTCCTCGAAAAGAATTTTATCATTTGCTTTTGGTCCAGGGCTTACAATGGAATCTATGATTTTGGAAGTTGTTCCATCAGAATTTACCAAAGCCCTTGAAGATGATAAGGAGTTTATCAATATAGAAGCAGTATGAGTCGTTTTTTGCAAAGATCAGCAGACCCTGAAATTATGGACGACCTGGAGTTCGAAGGGGAGGTTCTTGGTCAAACGTTAGATGAAATTGAATTTATAAATAAATGGTTAGGGGGTAATGCAGTAACGTTGGATGCTGTTAAAAGGGTTATTAAGGAAGGTAAGTTGCAAGCATCGGATAGTCCTATTACTATTTCTGATCTCGGATGCGGTGGAGGAGAAATGCTTTCACTCATTTATAAATGGGCACAGTCAAAAAGTATAAAAGTAAACCTTATTGGAATTGATGCTAACGACTATGTGGTGAATCATGCAGCAAAAAAAGTTCCTTTACATAACAGTATATCATTTAAAAAATTTAATGTGCTGGATAATGATTTCAGAAATGAATTATTTGATATAAGCACTTGTACACTATTTTGTCATCATTTTGAAGATGATGTTTTTGTAGATTTTTTAAAGCAATTGAGGAAACAAACGCGTGTTGCTATCATAATTAATGACATTCACAGGCATTGGTTTGCTTATTATTCCATAAAATACCTTACGGGGTTGTTCTCCAAGTCATATATGGTGAAATATGATGCTCAGCTTTCGGTGCTTAGAGCATTCAAGAAGAAAGAACTGGAACTTTTAATTGCCAAGGCAGGATTCACCAAATTCGATATCCGTTGGAAATGGGCGTTCCGTTTTCAGGTTATTTTGTGGTGTGATTAATCGGACTTAAGATTAAGTACAAAACTTAGTTAAACCTTCTTTTGAAGCTGCAAAACAAGAAATTTTGCTTTGTATTAAATGGAGTAGTATGATCCTCAGTGATGCATTTCATTTTGTCAAATCCAGCTTCAAGCTCTGATATCAATGCTTGTTCATCATACTGTTTTATTTCAAGTCCACTGCACTTTGTTGGTCCATCGGTTGAAAAAGTTCCTATAGCCATATAGCCGGATACACTTTGCTTCGCAATTTCCAGGTACTGGACAATTTTATCTTTTGTAGTAAGGAAATGGAATGTAGCTCTATCATGCCAGACGTCGTAGCTTGAAGAAGGCTTAAACTCTGTAATATCGCTTACAATCCAGTTTACTTTGTCGGCTTTGTTACCCAGACGTTTTTTTGCTTTGTCCAGTGCATTTTTTGAAATATCAAGTACGCTTATGTTTTCATAACCTTCGTCAAGCAGGAAATCCACAAGTTTACTATCTCCCCCTCCAATATCAATAATTTTTGCATTCTTAGATAGTCCAAATGAATGAATGAAATCCAATGAAGTTTTGGGAACTTCTTGTGTCCAACTTACCTGATCAGGGTTTTTAGTTTCATAAACTGTTTCCCAATGGTTTTTATTAACCTTGTTGTTCATGGTGATGGCTTTTTGAATAGGAGGTTATCTACGTTTTTATTCTCTTGTTTTGCAGTTATTTTACAACAGTTGGAATATTGATTCAATTCTTTTCAAACTGAAATTGCACCTATTTATTTTGATCTTGGTTGATTTATAAAGGAACCAAAGGGAAAGATCTTATGAGCAAGGTACATTTTATAGTTGGATTAATTGGTATCGTTGTACTCATCGTTGCGGGTGCTGCAACTGGTATAGTAAAAATAGGTGAAGCCGCGATTATAGGTGTTCTCGTATTCGCAGCTTCTCCTTTTATTTTCAAATTTGTACAAGCAACCAGAAAGCATGACGAGCGTTGACCGTCTGTAAAGTTATTCTTTTATTGAAGATCATTCAATAATTGGCCGCTTAACCTTTGCAGCTCAATTTCGGCAGTTTTTGCTGTAAATTGGGCTGAAAGAAGGTTGTTTTCTGCATCGGTAAGTTTTTGCTGGGTAATTCGTAAATCTATGTCATTTATATTACCGAGTTTATATCTTCCTACCGCAATATTCAGATCTTTGCGCGCGACTTCAACGTTTCCAACCTGAATGTTTACCAGTTGAATGCTTGTGAGGTAATTGTTATAATATTTATACAAGTCATTCTTCAGAGACAGTTTGGTGTCTTCGTATTGGGAAGTACTTGATTGGTATAGAACCTTTGCATTCTGGACATTTAAATTAGTGATTCCACCAGTGAAGATGTTCATGCTTGCAGTCACTCCGTATGTTAAACCATTTGATCTATTTAACCTTGCAGGACTCACAGGGTTTTGAGTTTTTGAATAGTTATATCCTCCAAACACACCGATTATTGGTAAATATTGACTTCTATAAGTCCCGATGTCATATCTTGCAATATTGGCATTCGCTCTCGAGGTCAATAACATTGCATTCTGGCTCTCAAGCTTCTGGGAAAGATCATTATAATCAAGTTTTGAATTAATTGGAATTTCTGGTCTTACTTCGAATGCAGTGGTGATTTCGCGTGCAAGAAGCCTGTTTAGATCTGCTTTGGCATTTCTGATAAGAGCTGCTTGTTGCAGGAGTCTTGTACTGTCAGCATTTGCATCAACCATTGCCTGATAAATAGCTTGTTCAGACCCAGTACCAATACTCTTCATACTTTGGGCCAGCTTTAATCTTTGAAGCGAAAGACTTATCGCCTCCTGAATTACATACATCATCTTTTGCTGCTGGACAATTGAGTAATATGTATTGATGATATTTGCAACTGTCACTTCAATATCTGTTCGAGCCTTTGTTTGTCCGGCTTTTTCAAGTTCCTGAAGTTTATTTTTTGTAATAAACATATTGAACCCATCGAAAATGGTCCAGTTGACAAGCGCATTGGCAGCGATGCTTTTGGGTCTAAGGCCGTTTGCATCCCTTGGAGGCGTTGGTGGTTGATATTCTACGTGAGTATTCACAAGATTGCCGGTATTGTTAAAGTTTAAGTCAACCGTAGGTAAAAATCCGGCATTCCCCAGGGTATTACTGTTTTCGGCAATCTTCTGATTATTCCGTGCTATTATAATGGAATAGTTATTTTCAAGCCCTGTTTGAATAGCTTTTTCAAGTGTAAGCGTATCCTGAGAGAAAGCATTTAAAAAGCTGGCTGTCCATATAACAGCCAGCATAAAAAATTTAATTTTATTCATATGAATATTCTATTTTTTTAGGCTCTTCTTTAACTTCTTTCTTTTTATTCTTCTTCTTTCTGGATAAGAATGTATACATCGCCGGAATTACATATAAGGTAAGGATTAAAGAGAACAATAATCCTCCGATAATTACAAGTCCCATCGGTATACGGCTTTTAGCACCAGCTCCGATAGCAAATGCAATTGGAACAGCTCCAAGAATAGTTGCAAGGCTGGTCATCAGAATTGGTCTTAAACGTGCTGCTGCCGCTTCACGTGCTGCATCCATTACAGATAATCCTTCTTCTATTTTGTGGTTCGCAAATTCCACGATCAAAATTCCGTTTTTCGTAACCAGACCAATTAATATAATGATACCAATCTGGCTGAAGATATTTAATGTCTGGCCAAACGCATACAAAGTTATAAAAGCTCCGGCAAGTGCTAGTGGTACGGTTAACATAATTACCAGCGGATCTATAAAGCTTTCAAATTGAGCAGACAATATCAGATAGATAAGTACAAGCGCTAATGTAAATGCAAATAGAATATTGGATGAACTCTCAGCAAAATCTCTCGATGGTCCGCTCAGACTGGTGCTGAAAGAGTCGTCAAGCAATTTTTTGGAAATCTGATCCATAGCTTCAATTCCATCACCAATTGTTTTACCAGGAGCAAGTCCGGCAGATACTGTTGCAGATTTATATCTGTTGAAGTGATAAAGTTGTGGCGGACTGTTTGTTTCCTCTATTTTCACCAGGTTGTCCATCTGGACCGGGACTCCATCTTTGTTTTTTACATAAAGCGAGCTCAGGTTCAATGGTTGATCGCGATTAGCCCTATCGAGCTGACCTATAACCTGATATTGTTTTCCATTCATATTAAAATAGCCAAACCTCTGTCCACTAAATGATAACTGAAGCGTTTGGGCAATGTCACTCACAGAAACGCCCAGAGCTTTGGCTCTTTCTCTGTCAGGTTTTACAATAAGCTCTGGCTTGTTGAATTTTAGATTCACATCAAAGCCCATGAACGTGGGATTTTTTCCTACTTCTTCCATAAACTTAGGAAGTACTGCTGACAGTTTTTTAAAGTCAGATGACTGTATAACATACTGGACTGGAAGTCCTGATTTTGCAGCACCACCACCTCCACTGATTGTCTGTTCCTGCACAACGAAGAGTTTTGCAGAAGGGAAGGACTTCAGATTTTTAGATAAGTAATCTGCAATTTCCTGCTGTGACCTGTCCCTGTCATGAGGGTCTGTCAAGGCTATTCTGAAAATGCCTGTGTTCATACCACCGGATCCTGAAAATCCCGGTGCAGTGATGGTCATTGCAATTTTATTCTCAGGTACTGAATCTTTGATGAACTTAGATACATTGTCCATGTAATTAAGCATATAGTCAAATGAAGTACCTTCAGGGGCTGTTGCAGAAACTCTTAGTACACTTCTGTCATCAAGGGGTGCAAGTTCGGACTGAAGATTTCCTTTGATATACCAGATGGTACCAAGTGAGCCAAGAAGTATGGCAATTGCAACCCATCTTATATTCAGGAATTTTCCTAATGAGCGACTGTACGCATTGGTCATTCCTACAAAGAATGGCTCGGACCATTCATAAAAGCGTGTTCTCTTCGTGTGATCTTTTCTCGCCAGTTTTACATTCAGCATTGGCGTAAGTGTAAGAGATACAAATGCTGATATTAGTACCGCACCCGCAACCACAATACCGAATTCCCGGAATAAGCGTCCTACAAAGCCTTCAAGAAATATAATCGGAAGAAACACCACTGCAAGGGTAATGGAGGTGGATATTACCGCAAAGAAGATCTCTTTCGAACCTTCATGAGCGGCATTTAAGGGATCCATGCCCTCTTCAATTTTTTTGTAAATATTTTCCGTGACTACTATACCGTCATCGACTACCAGACCTGTCGCAAGCACTATTGCAAGGAGTGTAAGAATGTTAATTGAAAACCCTGCAACATACATGATAAAGAATGCACCAATAAGTGAAACCGGAATATCTATCAATGGTCGGAATGCGATCAGCCAGTCGCGGAAGAACAGATAGATGATGATAACCACAAGCACGAATGCGATGATCAGAGTTTCCTGAACTTCGAGGATAGATGTCTTAATAAATCTAGTGTTATCGAGCGCAATGTCCAACTTATAATCTTCAGGGAGATCTTTTTTTATCTGATCAAATCTCTTGTGAAACTCATTGGCAATTTCAATATAGTTTGCTCCAGGTTGAGGCACTACACCAAGACCAATCATTGGGATGCCAGATTCCTTCAGCATGGTGTTTTCATTCTCCGCACCTAAAGTAGCTCTTCCGATATCAGACAGCTTTATAATTCTGGTGCCATCGTTTTTAATAATGAGATTGTTGAATTCATCTTCTGTTGTAAGCCTTCCCATAGTTCTTACGGAAAGCTCGGTAGCATAACCTTCAATCTTACCACTTGGCAGTTCTACATTTTCTTTATTTAAAGCACCCCACACATCGGCCGCAGTCAATTGATAAGAAGCAAGTTTGAATGGGTCCATCCAGATACGCATAGCATATTTCTTCTGTCCCCAGATCTGCACAGTACTAACACCAGGTATTGTCTGTAGTCTTTCAAGCACTACGTTTTCTGCATAGTCACTCACTTCTAGCTGGCTTCTGGTATTGCTTTGTAAGGTAAGAGCAATGATTGCATCAGAGTTGGCATCGGCTTTGGTAACAACAGGAGGGCCATCGATATCTAACGGAAGAAAACGAACAGCCTGTGAAACTTTATCTCGAACGTCATTCGCTGCGGTTTCAAGGTCTGCATCCAGGTTAAATTCAACAGTGATACTGCTTGTCCCTGTACTGCTGGAAGAAGAGATGGATCTGATACCGGCGATTCCGTTGATACTTTTTTCCAGAGGTTCCGTGATCTGTGATTCTATAATATCAGCATTGGCACCGGTATAGGATGTCTTTACTGTAATGACAGGAGGGTCAATGGACGGAAACTCCCGCACTCCGAGATATTTATAGCCGATCAGTCCGAATAGCACAATTACTATGGACATCACAGTTGCCAGAACCGGGCGGTTTATACTTACTGAAGAAATATTCATAGCAGTTTACTTTGATAAGGTTATGTTGACCTTCAGGCTGTCTTTTAATTGCATAATACCTGAAGTAATTAAAGTGTCTCCGGCATTCAGGCCATCGGTAATTTGAATGGCAGAGTCGTTACGCACACCAGTTTTCACATTTTTGGAAATTGCATAACCTTGTTTATAAACAAATACTTTTGAGCCGTTTTGCATTGGTACAATAGACTGCGTAGGCGCCATAATAGCCTGAGCATCTTTTTGCAATAAGAGATCAATTTTAATAAATGATCCTGGTCTCAGACTGAAGTCTTCATTGGAAGATCTGGCACGTACTTTTAAAGTTCTTGTAGCCACATCAACCATAGGTTCTGAAGCATATACTGTACCTTGATAAATTTTGTCAGATCCGGTTACAGTAAACTTTATATCTGAGCCTTTTTTTACAAAGGCTCCGTATTTTTCAGGGATGTCAAATTCAAGTTTTATCGGATCGATTTGCTGAAGAGAAGCTATGACTGTGGTAGGAGAGACGATTTCTCCTTCACTTACATATCGAAGTCCGATGATGCCGCTGAATGGTGCTTTAACTTCCGTTTTGCGTAATTGAGCAGATAGTAAGTCAAGATCTGCATTCAAAGTACTTGCCTGGTTGCTGGCAATGTCATATTCTTCCTGACTGATACCGCCAATTTCTAGAAGCTTTCTCTTGCGGTCCTCTTCTCTGTTAGCTAGCTCTTGTTGAAGCTTGATCTTTTTATATTGAGCTCTAAGTTCTTCATCAAAGATTTTTACAAGAAGTGTTCCTTTTGAAACTTTTGCATCCTCTTTAAAATGGATGCCTGTTACTCTTCCGGAAACTTCGCTTCTGAGATCTACTTTTTCATTTGAAAGTATAGTTCCTATAATTTCTATTTTATTATCCACCTCTTCAGGCTTTAGAATTAAGCCAGTGATAGATAAAGGTGGTGTATCTTTTGGTCCACGGATCTCTTTGACCTTCTTGCCAGAGGATGTGCATGACCAGACGATGGCCAAAATAAAAATAGCGGGAAATATGGTGGTTCTGATACTCATCGCTTTGGTTTTACTTAACTTTTTTAATTTTGAGTTTGATGTCTATTTTGCTTGAATGCAGGGCTTTTAGATTATTTCTTATCAGGTCGAGAGTATTGTAGAAAGTATTTATTTCCATTTCGCTCATTCCATTAAAAGCTCCTTGCTCCAATTCTTTATATGTTTTCCGTATTTGAGGAATCAATTTTTTGCCTTTGGCGGTCACTTGTAAAAGATGCTCCCTTCTGTCTTTCTGGTTTATGACTCTCTCCACGAGTTCAAGCTTGGACAAATGATCAAGATTGCGCAAGGTGGTAACTTTGTCGCAATGAAGTAGTTCGGAAAGTTGCTGCTGGGTTATCTTCCCTGAGTTTTCATCCAGAACCAACAACATATAATAATATCTATCCAAACCGGAGCTTTCCAGGTTTTCTACAAGAAATGCTAGGTAATTTTTAGCCAGATCTGTGCAGCGTTTTCCCAGCGGAGGTTCTTTTGATGAAATAATTCTCATTTAAAGCAACAACAATAGTAAATTAAGTTAATTGTTAGCAATATTAACTAATTGGAATTATAACGTAAATAAACAGACTAAAATTTAATTGTTTATCATTGTTCGTCTTTGAATTCCAGGATTTGGAATTCGAAAAATTAGGAACAGCAAATGGGGTATAATAGTTTGGAAAATATTTATTTGAATGCGAAAACTTAAAGAGATGAGTTTATATGTTTTGTGTTTTTATTTTTGCCTATTTTTTTAGGCATAGAAACGACCTTATAGGTTAAAAAGCAGACGATGGCGATTATAAAGAATAGTAGCATAACAAAAAAAATTAAGGTCTTTAGGTATTTATACGTGTTTTTAGAGGGTAAGTAACCTGATTTTTCACGAATTTTATTTCTGTGATATTAAACGATTTATGTAATGAAGAGGCTCCGGATTCCTTATCAGGTCTGTGTTAATATTTTTCCCTTATCCCCTTGTATGTCTACTATAATTAGATTTCTGATTATTAGTAGCTTATAGTGTTTAATTTGAATGCAAATACTAAAATTTGTTACAATTGGTCAATTTGTTTTGTTTTTAACATTTCTCCGATTAATTTTGAACCCTCCAAAGTCAATTACTCTGAACATGTAATTGATTTATAAAGAAGAGGGGAGAGAAAAGGCTCTTTGAACCTCTAGCAACCTATCCTTTTTGAGATAAGGTGCTAATTCCTTTCCTAAGATATTAGGGCATATAAATTAATTATGATGAAGAAATTAATTGAATATTACTACACCTTTCGTTATACCTCTTTCCTTAAGAGTAAAGGCCAGTCTTTTAATTTCCTCTTTATCTGTTGTTAGTTTTGTGCTGAATTTGTTGGTTTAATCTGGAGTTTAAAAAGTGGAAAACAAGACCTTTACATATAAGAATAATTTTGTTTTAGAGTCAGGACAGGTTCTTGAAAACCTTACGATTCAATATTCTACATTTGGAAAACTAAATAGTAGAAAAGACAATGTAATCTGGGTTTGCCACGCTCTTACTGCTAATTCAGAAGTACATACATGGTGGTATGGATTGGTGGGAGAGGATAAATTTTTTAATCCAGAGAAACACTTTATAGTATGTGCCAATATTCTTGGTTCTTGCTATGGAACCAGTGGTCCGCTGGATGTTAACCCTCGGACCGGAAAGCAGTATTTTCTGGAATTCCCGCAGGTTACAATAAGAGATATGGTAAATGCTCATATTCTTCTTAAAGAAGAATTAGGTATTTCTAAAATACATTCTTGTATAGGTGGTTCTCTTGGCGGTCAACAGGCAATGGAATGGTCTATCATAGCTCCTGATACAATTGAAAACCTGATCTTGCTGGCTACAAATGCTTTTCATTCTCCATGGGGAATTGCTTTTAATGAGTCCCAAAGAATGGCAATACAGGCTGATAAATCCTGGCAGGAGTGCAGAGAAGATGCAGGGCAGGAAGGTTTGAAAGCTGCTAGGGCTATAGCGCTTCTCTCATACAGAAATTATAATACTTACGTTTCCACACAGAAAGAAACAGACGACAATAAGCTGGATAATTATAAAGCATCCTCTTATCAGAATTATCAAGGGGTTAAGCTTGTAAACAGATTCAATTGTCATTCATACCTTTATCTTTCAAAAGCAATGGATTCCCACCACGTTGGACGTGGGCGAGGTGGAGCTGAGGTTGCTTTAAAAGCTATAAAATCAAATACATTGGTGATCGGTATCAAAACGGATATACTTTTCCCTGTTTGCGAGCAGATTTTCTTAGCACAAAATATTGTCGGAGCAGAATATCAGGAAATTGATTCTTTGTATGGCCACGATGGCTTTTTGATTGAAACTGAAAAAATTGCAAATATCCTTCAGGATTTTTATAAAAGAAAAACTGCTGCCGGATTGTTCTGATAAATTATTAAAATTAAGCATTAGCTGTTGAAAAATCCTGTTAATCACTATAATCAATCATGTGATTATAACTTCTAATGGCCGATTAGCATTGATATTTTTTTAAATACTTGTTTCCGATTTATTTTTCTTCCTTTAGTCTCTTCCGCAATATCTTTATCCGATAAATCGTATAGAAAAAAAGCCTATCTTTAGGGCTCTTAGTGTTTATACAGAAATCTGACAGAAATCAATTAATTCAATTCAAATGAAAAAAGGTATTCTTATTTTTCTGGGGATAATAGCATTTTTATTTATCCTCCTGTTAACCATTCCATTCCTTTTTAAAGATCAAATCAAAGCTAAAGTAGATGAGCAAATAGCAAAAAGCGTCAATGCTACTGTTGTTTTTGATTCAGATAAATTAGGATTGTCTCTTATCAGAAACTTTCCTAACGTAACTATTTCAATCGATGATTTTGGTATCATCGGAAAACAGGAAGAGTTTAAAGGCGACACGCTTTTCTTCGCTAAGAACTTTAAAGTTGTCGCAGATATCATGAGTGTTATTTCAGGAGATCAGATAAAAGTTAAAAGCATTTATCTGAATAAGCCAATTGTTGCAACATATGTAACAAAAGATGGAAAAATGAGCTGGGACATTGCTATAGCTACTCCTGAAGATACTGTAAAGAAAGCTCCTGAAGAACCTTCAAAATTCAGTATTGCTCTTGACAAATGGGAAATCGAAGATGGTCTTATTATTTATGAGGACAAATCATTGCCCATGTATGCTGAATTGAGAGGCTTTAACCATACTGGAAAAGGAGATATTACTCAGGATATATATGATGTTGAGACATACACTAAGTCTAAAGAGACAGTTGTTATTTTTGATAATGTTGCTTATCTGAACAAACATCAGGTGGAGGCAAATCTTAACCTGAATATTAACATGCCTAAATCCGAGTATAAGTTTCTTGAGAACAATATCAAGATCAATAATTTTGATTTCGGATTTGACGGACTTATAGCTATGCCAGGTGATGATATAATTTATGATCTAACCTATGCAGCAAAGGAAACAGATTTCAAAGACCTGATCTCTCTTGTTCCTGCGGTTTACACAAAAGACTATAATGACCTGAAAGCGGATGGTAAAGTTGCATTTAACGGAATTGTAAAAGGTAAGCAAACAGCAACAACGCTTCCTGGCTTTACCTTCAATCTTAAAATTGATAATGCAAGCATGAAGTATCCATCACTTCCTTCTGCTATCAGCAATATTGTTACAGATCTGAGTGTTGTTAATACTGATGGTATTATTGATAATACTGTTATCAACCTGAAAAAATTCCACATGGATATGGATAAAAATCCTGTAGATGCTCGTGCTCTTGTTGAAGGATTGAATCCATATAAAATTGATGCTAATATACTTGCTAAGGTAAAACTTGATGATGTAACTAAATTCTATCCTATAGAAGGAACTACTTTGAAAGGTCTTTTCGGTGCAGATGTAAAGGTGAAGGGTATGTATAGTGATTCACTGAAACTGATGCCTGTTGTAGATGCGAAAATGTTCTTACAGAATGGTTATGTTAAAACTAAAGATTTCCCTGCTGCATTAGAGCAAATGAGCTTTAACGCTGCTGTGCAAAGCTCTGGTGATATGCCGACATCTAAAGCATCATTGGAGAACTTTAAAATGGTAATGGACGGAGAGCCGTTTGAAATGAAGGCTAATGTTGTGAATTTTGATGACCCTGCCTATGACGTGAATCTGAAAGGAATTATTGATCTTACAAAAATGACGAAGATTTATCCTCTTGAAGATATGACCGTAGCAGGTAGAATCATTGCAGATATTGCAACTAAAGGGGTGTTGTCTGATGTGGAAGCAGGAAGATATGATAAAACTTCTACAGCAGGTACAATGAAGGTCTCTAATCTGAAATATTCAAGTAAAGACTTCCCTCAGGGAATGGCTCTTTCTTCAGCAAGTTTTACACTTTCTCCTGATAAAATGACTATCGATAACATGGATGGTTATCTTGGGAAAAGTGATATCAGCATAAAGGGATTTTTCTCTAATTACATGGGTTATATGTTCGGAAAGCAGGATACGGTCCTTCGCGGAAACATGAGCTTTAATTCTAAGAAATTTGATGTGAATGAATGGATGACGGATGAAGAGGCTACTACTCCTCAAGCTCAGGCCGAACCGGTCGATAGTGGTCTTGTCGAAATACCGAAGAACATTGACTTTTTCCTAGCATCTCAAATCGGAGAAGTTCTTTATGATAATATGAGTCTTAAAGATCTTAAAGGTAACATTATCATGAAAGATGGGATAGCGAGGCTTGAAAATCTTGTGTTCAATTCTCTCGGTGGAAATTTCCTGCTTGCAAAGGGAGAGTATAACACTAAGGATATAGAAAAGCCGTCATTCGATTTTGATATGAAGATTACAGAAATTCAGATTAAAGAGGCTTTTAAAACCTTCAATACAGTTCAGACATTTGCTCCAATGGCAAAAAATATGGAAGGTGTAGTTTCTTTATCCCTGAAGACAAACGGTCTAATGGATAAATATATGAATCCGCTTTATCCTACAATGTCTGGAGCTGGAACCCTAGCAATACCTAATGCTACGATTAAAGATAATCCTATTCTTGCTACAATGAGCAAGCTTACTATGGTAAAAGAGCTTAATCCGCTTGGAGTTAAAAATGTGATTGCTAATTTCAAGATTGAAGGAGGTAAGTTAAAAGTTGAACCATTTGACGTAAATTCAGGCAATTTCAAGATGAATATTGGCGGTGCTTCGGGCTTTGACGGAGGTCTTGATTACATTGTAAAAATGGATGTTCCGGCTGGTGCTTTAGGTTCTGCTGTAAATTCTGCTTTAGGAAAGATTACAGGACAGTCTTCATCAGGCTCAGAAAACATAAAACTTGATCTGAAAATTGGCGGTACCAACAGCGATCCCAAAGTTGGTATAGCTGGCAGCAGCGTTCAGGAGCAAGGGAAAGAGCAGGCAAAAACTGCTGTTGAAAACAAAGTAAAAGAAGAGATCAAGAACAATGCTCAGATTCAGGAAGCTCAGAAAAAAGCAGATGAGGCGAAGAAAGCTGCAGAAGAGAAAGTAAAAGCAGAGCAAGAGAGAATTAAGAAAGAAGCGGAAGAAAAGCAGAAAGCAGAGCAGGAAAGACTGAAGAAAGAAGCTGAAAAAGGCGTTAAGGATCAGCTTAAAAAACTTCCTAAATTTTAATCAGAATTATAATCAAACTAAAAGAGGGTGTTTCCAAAGGAAGCAACCTCTTTCTTTTAGTTATAAGTTGTAAGTTTTAAGAAAAGAGGCTTACAACTTACTACTTATAACTTACAACTTTTATATTTCCACCAGAGCAACTTCAGACACATAATAGCTCTTTCCGCTCTTGCATTCTTTGCATATGTACCTTGTCCGATTAAGTTTTCCTTTTATAAAGAATTTTCTTCCAAGTCGGAATCTTTGCCCTTCCGTAAGTTCCGATAAATAGACAAGATTGTCATCCTTATCAAATTCTCTTAAAGCCATCATCAGATTGGTATCTGAGCAAGTGGAAGCTTTAGGGTCTGCGATATAATCTTTTAATGCCTTCGACAAGGAGGTAGGGAAATCATGCCTTTCGAATATAGGTATTAGTAATTCAGAAAAGATTGCCTTCCATTGATCTCCGTGAGGCTTTATCCTGTTCCCATAACGGATCTGTGCTTTGAGGTGTGCCACTTCATGCAGATAGGTGACAAGAAATGAATAGGGGTTCAGGTCATGATTAAGCGTTATGGTGTGTTCCTTTGTCCTGGGATCATATCTGTAATCTCCGAGTTTCGACTCTCTTCTCCGGGCCAGCCTGAAGTAAAAGTGATTCTCATACCATAGCTTGTAACAATATGAAACTGTTCCTTTCGGAAGATGCTTTTCAAAAACTGTAATAAGAAGATTATCCTGCATTTTAGGTCTAAATAGGATTTTAAAATAAGAATTTGCAGGAACACTGGCTGGGGAATGTAAGGATTTTTTATTCCTGGTAATAATGGGACTTTTCCGCTTATTTTTCATACCCTTTTTTTGAAATTACATGCCAGAACAGGAAAAGTTTTACAAAAAATGGTCTAAATTTTCAACTTATCGTGTTTTCATGATATAAGAAAGCTTTAAAATTGTTATATTAGCTCCTTAAGAATTTTTAAATTAAATAAGTATGGTTGAAAATATAAAAACATCCGCTCTAAAAGGTGTTGTAGTAGGAGATCAGGTTCAGGAGATTTTCGAAGCAGCAAAAAAACATCAGTTTGCACTTCCTGCTGTAAACGTAGTAGGAACTAATTCTGTAAACGCTGTTTTGGAAACAGCAAAAGAAGTTAATTCACCTGTAATTATCCAGTTATCAAACGGTGGCGGACAGTTCTATGCTGGCAAATCTCTTCCAAATGACAAACAGCAGGCTTCTATAGCTGGTTCTATTTCTGCTGCTCATCACGTACACCAATTATCTTTAGTTTACGGTGTTCCTGTTATCCTTCATACTGACCATGCGGCTAAAAATCTTCTTCCTTGGATAGATGGTATGCTTGCAGCTGGTGAAGAATTTTTCAAAGCATACAAAAAACCTTTGTTCTCCTCTCACATGATCGATTTGTCAGAAGAGCCTCTTGAAGAGAACATCGAAATCTGCAAAGAATACTTAAAAAGAATGTCTAAACTGGGTATGACTCTTGAAATCGAGCTTGGTGTAACAGGTGGAGAAGAAGATGGAGTTGATAATTCTGATGTAGATAATTCTAAACTATATACTCAACCAGAAGAAGTTTCTTATGCTTACGAAGAACTTATCAAGATCAGTGATAAATTTACAATTGCTGCTGCTTTTGGTAATGTTCACGGTGTTTATAAGCCAGGTAGCGTAAAGCTTGAGCCAAAAATTCTTAACAAGTCTCAGGAGTATGTGAAGAAGAAATTTAATCTTAGCGCTGAAAAACCAATCAACTTTGTATTCCACGGTGGATCAGGATCTAGCCAGGAGCAA
Source organism: Sporocytophaga myxococcoides DSM 11118 (assembly GCF_000426725.1). NCBI lineage: Bacteria > Pseudomonadati > Bacteroidota > Cytophagia > Cytophagales > Cytophagaceae > Sporocytophaga > Sporocytophaga myxococcoides. The sequence continues at coordinate 173,767 of NZ_AUFX01000012.1, forward strand.
ATAAGAGAAGCTATCTCTTATGGAGCTATCAAAATGAATATCGATACTGATATTCAGTGGGCTTATTGGGATGGAGTAAAGAACTACTACAAGAAGAATGAAGGATATCTTCAAGGTCAGATCGGTAACCCTAAAGGAGAAGATCAGCCTAACAAGAAATTCTACGATCCAAGAGTTTGGTTAAGAGAAGGTGAGAAAACCCTTGTAGCTAGATTGAAGCAGTCATTTGAAGATTTGAATGCAATCAATGTTAACGCTAAATTGTAATTGATATCATACCCTCAAAATCCTCCTTCTTTGGGAGAAGGGTTTTAGATGAGAAATATCTATATAAATAAAAAAGCCCCCGACATGTCGGGGGCTTTTTTATTTATAAATGTTTATTTAAAACTTAAAGATTTTCCTGAGGAACTTCGGTAACCTTACCTTTAAGAATAATCAGAAGATCGGTAAGTTTAGATTTAAGTTCTTTTCTATCAACAAGGAAATCAAGGAAGCCATGCTCCAATAAGAATTCTGCAGATTGGAAGCCTTCCGGAAGGTCCTTACCTATTGTTTCTCTGATTACCCTTGGTCCGGCAAAACCAATCAAAGCCCCTGGCTCAGATATGTTGAAATCGCCCAACATTGCATAAGAAGCAGTAACTCCTCCAGTGGTAGGGTCTGTCATTAATGAAATGTAAGGAATTCTTTCTCTGTCAAGAAGTGCAAGTTTGGCAGAAGTTTTAGCCATTTGCATCAATGAAAATCCGGCCTCCATCATTCTGGCGCCTCCGGATTTACTGATCATTAAAAAAGGAATTTTGTGCTTTCTTGAATAGTCGATTGCTCTTGAGATTTTTTCACCCACTACTGATCCCATTGAACCACCGATGAATTTAAAATCCATGCAGGAGATAACGATTTCAATTCCGTTCATCTTTCCTACAGCCGACCTCACTGCATCCTTAAGTCCTGACTTTTTTTGTGAAGCTTTAATTCTGTCTGGATAAGCCTGACTATCTGTAAACTCTAGTGGATCTGAAGAGCTAAGGGTAGGATCTAATTCAGTAAACTGATTATCATCAAAAATCAGTTCGAAGTATTCTTTTGATCCTATTCTGGCGTGGTAATTACATTCAATGCAAGTATAGGAATTAAGTACATGAGCACTGGTCTGCATGACTTTTTTGCATTCGGGACACTGATACCAAAGTCCGTCAGGAACTTCCTTTTTCAGTTCTGTAGGTGTTTGAATTCCCTTTTCTGTTCTCTTAAACCAAGTCATCCCTTATTCGTTTTGATTGTTTATTTTCACTATTTATTATAATTCTTAAGCTAAGTCTATTTCTTTGGTCAGATAAACATCCTGGACCGCATTTAAAAGTTCTACACCTTGAGAAAATGGTCTTTGAAAAGCCTTTCTTCCTAAAATTAGTCCGACGCCTCCAGCTCTTTTATTAATGATTGCTGTTTTTACAGCTTCTTTAAGATCATTTTCTCCTTTTGATTCTCCTCCTGAATTGATTAATCCAATTTTTCCCGAATAACAATTTGCTACCATGTATCTGGTGAGATCGATAGGATGGTTTGTTGAAAGTTCGGAATACATCTTTTCGTCGTATTTTCCGAAATTCAGGGCCTTAAAACCTCCATTGGTTTCGGGTAATTTTTGTTTGATAAGATCAGCCTGTATAGTCACGCCTATGTGGGTTGCCTGGCTGCTCATATCTGTTGCATTGTGATAGTCAACACCATCTTTTTTGAAAGCATTGTTCCTTGTATAGCACCATAGTATTGTAGCCATCCCAAGTTCGTGTGCCTGTTCAAAAGCTTCGGAAACTTCAATGAGTTGTCTGTTACTTTCTTCAGCACCAAAATAGATGGTTGCGCCGACTGCAACAGCTCCAAGGTTCCATGCTTCTTTTACTTTTCCGAACATAACCTGATTGTATTTATTCGGATAAGTTAGAAGTTCATTATGGTTGATTTTTACTATAAAAGGAATCTTGTGTGCGTATTTTCTGGCATTGATGGCTAATGTACCGAAGGTGCTTGCTATGGCATTAGAGCCGCCTTCAATTGCCAGTTTAATAATATTCTCAGGGTCAAAATAAATTGGATTTGGAGCAAAGGAAGCTCCTGCAGTGTGTTCTATATCCTGGTCTACTGGCAAAATAGATATATACCCAGTTCCAGACAGTCTACCGTGTTCAAGAATTGAAGCAAGGCTTCTCAGAACCGGTGTCGGGCGATTAGACAGTGCAAACGATTCATCTACATAATTAGGCGTAGGATTTCTTATCGATTGCTTTGTTATTGTCTCACATTGATGCTTCAAGAGGTAATCGGCATCATTTCCAAGCAGACTTAATATCTTATTGTAGGACATTTTTCTTCTATTGTAATGAAACTTTATCCAATACAGAAAAGCAAAGATATCTTTTTTTTCAAATCCTCCAAATTTGGATATTTCAAACACCTGTCTGAAAATCAAATAATTAACAGACAGATGTTTTGGTGATTTCAGAGTAATATTTTGAAAAAGGATAGCTTTACTTTACTTCCTCATAGTCTACATATTCCCCTTCAGAAGGTGATTTTCCGGACTTCTTCTGATTTTTAGGAATATAGTCAATGTCTATCGTCCCTTCTTTTTTTCTTGGACGTATTGGCTCTTGATTATTTGTGTTAAAACCATGCTGTTCAGCCATTTTTTTTGCCATGCGCTCAATAGCATACCTTAACAAAGGTTTCGTAAGCCACCTTATCGCCAGATAAATAAGAAATATAATTAATAAGACTTTAAACATATATCTATAAACTACCTGCTGAGGTATAAGTTCCTTTCAGAATAAAGTTTTAAGAAATAGTCGTCCTGCAAATCGTCAATGAAGTAGATTGCTTCACCTGTAGATTTCATTTCCGGACCAAGTTCCTTATTTACATTTGGGAATTTGTTGAATGAAAATACAGGTATTTTTATCGCATACCCCTTCTTTTTAGGGTTAAAATTGAAATCTTTAACCTTATTTACACCAAGCATTACCTTCGCGGCATAATTTACATAAGGCTCATCATAAGCTTTGCAAATAAATGGTACAGTTCTCGAAGCTCTTGGATTTGCCTCAATCACATATACTACTTCATTTTTTACAGCAAACTGAATATTTATCAAACCTACAGTATTTAAGGCTATTGCAATTCTTCTTGTATAGTCCTCAATTTGCTTGATTACGTTTTCACTAAGGTTAAACGGAGGTAAAACGGAGTGAGAGTCTCCAGAGTGAATTCCTGCAGGTTCAATATGCTCCATTACTCCGATGATGTAAACATCTTCACCGTCGCATATAGCATCTGCTTCGGCTTCCAGAGCATTTTCGAGGAAATGGTCAAGGAGTACTCTGTTTTCAGGAATATCTCTCAGGATGTCCACTACATGCTGCTCCAATTCCTTCTCATTTATGACGATCTTCATGCTTTGACCTCCCAATACATATGATGGTCTCACAAGTAGCGGAAATCCTAGCTCTTTGCTTAATTCAATAGCATCATCAGCAGTCTGAATAACACCAAATTTTGGATATGGAATATTGTTTTCTTTCAGAAGAGTAGAGAAACTTCCTCTGTCTTCAGCAAGGTCAAGCGATTGATAGTTTGTTCCAAGGATTTTTATTCCATAACGCTCAAGTTTTTCCGCAAGCTTCAGTGCAGTTTGTCCTCCAAGCTGAACTATAACACCTTCAGGTTTTTCATGCTGAATGATATCATACAAATGTTCCCAGAAAACAGGTTCAAAATATAGTTTGTCAGCAATGTCAAAGTCCGTAGAAACAGTTTCAGGATTACAGTTGATCATGATGGTTTCAAAGCCAGCTTCTTTTGCTGCAAGGATTCCATGAACGCATGAATAATCAAATTCAATTCCCTGGCCAATTCTGTTTGGACCAGATCCTAGAACAATGATTTTTTTCTTATCAGAGCGGACAGATTCGTTTTCTCCTTCAAAAGTTGAGTAATAGTATGGAGTTTTTGCCTCAAACTCTGCAGCGCAGGTATCTACTACTTTAAATACTCTTTGAATATTGTAATCCGTTCTTTTCTTGTGAACTTCGCTTTCCAGACATTTCAAAAGATGCGCTATTTGTCTGTCTGCATAGCCTTTTTTCTTTGCAGTAAATAACAGGTCTTTAGAAATATTATCTATTGTGTTTTTTTGAATTTCTTTTTCAAGCATTACAAGCTCCTCAATCTGATTCAGGAACCATGGATCTATCTTGGTAAGCTTATGAATGGTTTTAAACGGAATTCCCATAGCGAAAGCATCGCGTACATGGAATATTCTATTCCAGCTAGGATGCTCAAGGCTTTCAAGAATTTGATCTTGTTTAGTAAGCTCTTTGCCATCTGCTCCAAGTCCATTTCTCTTTATTTCAAGTGACTGACAAGCCTTCTGAAGTGCTTCCTGGAAGTTTCTTCCAATACCCATAGCTTCTCCAACAGACTTCATCTGTAAACCAAGGTGTCTGTCTGCTCCTTTGAATTTGTCGAAGTTCCAGCGAGGTATTTTAACGATTACATAGTCAAGTGCAGGTTCGAAATAAGCACTTGTAGTTTTTGTAATAGCGTTGTTTAATTCATCCAGGTTATATCCTACTGCAAGTTTAGCGGCTATTTTAGCAATTGGATAACCAGTAGCTTTTGATGCAAGAGCGGATGAACGTGATACCCTTGGGTTGATTTCAATAGCAATCACGGATTCGTCTTCTGGATTAACAGAGAACTGTACATTACATCCACCGGCAAACTGACCGATACCATTCATCATTTTGATAGCAAGGTCTCTCAAATGCTGGTAGGTAGTATCTGCCAGAGTCATTGCTGGAGCTACAGTGATTGAGTCTCCGGTGTGAATTCCCATTGGGTCAAAGTTTTCAATAGAGCAAATGATAATTACATTGCCTATGTTATCTCTTAAAAGCTCAAGCTCATATTCTTTCCAGCCCATTATGCTTTGCTCAACAAGAACTTCGTGAATGGGGGAGGCGTGTAATCCTCTGGTAAGTGCTTCATCAAAATCTTCAGGTCTGTTCACAAAGCCACCACCAGTACCGCCAAGAGTAAAAGAAGGTCTGATTACAAGAGGAAATCCTATTTCCTGAGCGATTTCTTTTCCTTCGAGGAAAGACGTTGCGGTTTCTCCTTTGCAGACTCCGACTCCCAGTTCAAGCATTTTAAGCCTGAATTTCTCTCTATCCTCAGTGGTCTCAATTGCTTTAATATCAACCCCAATAATTTTTACATTATACTTTTTCCAGATACCTGCTTTGTCACAGTCAATTGCCAGATTAAGCGCAGTTTGTCCACCCATTGTTGGAAGAACAGCATCAATTTTATGCTTTTCTAAAATTTCAATAATAGATTTTTTCTCAAGTGGCTTTAGATAGACATGGTCTGCAGTGACCTTATCAGTCATGATTGTAGCCGGGTTGGAATTAATGAGTACGACTTCTATTCCTTCTTCTCTAAGGGACCTGGAGGCCTGGGAACCGGAATAGTCAAACTCACAAGCTTGTCCGATAATGATTGGACCGCTACCTATGATCAAGACGGTCTTGATACTATTGTCTCTTGGCATTTATGATGGGCGTTTTATAAACAAATATTTAAATCTGATACAGAATAGGGAACTCATCGTTCCAAAGGATTTGGAAAATTCCTGGCCGGAATTTCAAAAATCCTACAAATGTATGGCAAAAAGTGATTAAAGTGAAAGGATGTAAGAGAAATGTGGATATTTAACAGTTTCTTGGAAAAATTAAATTTTGGTTTGGTATTATGTTATGTGTTTTATGAGTAAAAATTAGTATTTTTGACTTTTAGTAATATTCTGAGTAAATGTATTCATCCCTATTTTCTACCAGAAATTTTGCCTCTTTAGGTCTAATTTTATTTACAGCATTTTTAGCATTTTATTGTATTACCTCTCCAGGAATTCAGCTTAGTGATGACTCAAGAATTGCTGTGAATGCGCTTAATTTTATTTATAAACATGTGAATCAGTATTTATCGGATAAGGGTAATGAAAATATATTGTTAAAACCTTTAGTAATAAATTTTGCATTTATTTTATTAATCCCATTTCCTTTAAGGAATATAAGGGTAATGTTCTCTAAAGATTTCAATATTACAAATGAAATTACAACTCTTTCTAAGTATGTTGGGTATATTTTGTGTCAGCCATTTACGTTGTTAAATATTAGAAATATAATAAGTTGAAAATATGAAATTAAAGATCAGGTTTTCTTAATATGACCGCAATATCAGTTATAAATAGACTATAAATACTAATCAGAAATTGAATCTTCAAAACAGTTAATCAGTGAAAGATAATTTTACTCTCGACCATAACTCATCAAGACTTGCTTATCTTGACAGCTTAAGGGGGCTTGCCGCTTATAGTGTATTAGTATACCATGTGATAGGGGCACATTGGGGATACTTTAATGAAGCTCATTTATTTTCTATGATTTTTAATGGGTCTGATGCAGTTTCATTTTTCTTTGTGCTTAGTGGATTAGTACTTTCTTACAAATACTTCAATTCTCCTAATGCAAAAAATCTGGACTACAAAGAATTTGTTATCTCCAGAGTATTTCGAATTTATCCCGCTTTCCTGGTCATGATTTTGGTTTACTATTTTTATAAATACAAAGCCGAATTTAGTTTTGATCTTATCTGGGACACAATATTTCACAATAAGTACTTTCTATATGAAGAGGCTTCATTGTTGAGAATGAAAACGGACCTCTTTCTACCGGATTGGACTTTAGGGGTTGAAATTGCAATGTCCGTTTTGGTGCCGGTATTAATATTAGTTCTAAAGAATGATCGTAAGATGTTTCTTATGCTTATCCCGGTATTTTTTATACTGAATAAGTATTTCAGCATTTTCATTTTTCATTTTGCTCTAGGTGTATTAATAGCTTACTACTTTCCAAAAATTCAGTCCTATGACTTTAAAAAATCAAAATGGTATACTTTCCGCTATATTTTATATGTAGGAATTTTTCTTATGTATGGAATTAGACATTTATCCAGAATTCATCCTTTTGGCCCAACCTATGATTATATCTCCGGAAGTTTAATTGGCCTCGATTTCTTCCACATTACAGGACTTGCTTCTGCTTTGATAATTGTGTTAATAATCAACAACATTAGATTACAGAACGCACTTTGTGTTGCACCTTTAAGATTTCTTGGAAAAATCTCATATGGTGTATATCTGATCCACTGGTTTGTAATAGGTAATCTTTTGATGGAAAATTTTGACATGTTCCTAAAGTTTTTTGGAAGTGAATTAAGAACTTTAGTTGGGTTTATTATAATGGCCTCAGTTGTAACTATTGTCCTGGCTACTGTCTTGTATAAATTGGTTGAAGAGCCTGCAATTAATGCTGGCAGAAGATTTATACAAAATTTAAGGGAGAAAGGAACATCGACAGAAACAGAGTTGCTAGCGGAAACAAAATAAATAGGCGTTAAATATTTTGCAGGAATAAATGTTACAACTGAATTGGATGCATTTATTCCTGTTTTTTTAATATCACTTATTTTTTTCTTAAATTTTTCTCAAAGTTCTTGTTCAAGTAAAAAAAGATTAAAAATTAGTTATCAAATATTTTAAATTTGTCTTTTGTGTCAATTTTAATATCAAAAGGATAATGAGAAAAAAAATAGTTGCCGGAAACTGGAAAATGAATAAAACTTTAGAAGAGGGCTTGAAGCTAGCTTCTGAAGTTGTTAATATGGTTAAAGATGAAGTGAAATCTGATGCTGGCATTGTGTTATGCCCTCCTTTTATAGAGCTTCATGCAGTAAGCAAAATAGTTGAAGGAAGCAAGGTTAGTCTTGGTGCACAGAATTGCCATTCTAAAGCTTCCGGAGCATTTACTGGTGAAGTTTCAGTAGAAATGTTGAAATCTGTGGGCACTGGATATGTGATCTTAGGACACAGCGAAAGAAGAGAATATTTTAATGAATCTAATCAGTTCTTGACTGAAAAAGTAAATATATCTCTTCAGAATGGCCTTACTCCAATATTTTGCTGTGGTGAAACGTTAAGCCAAAGAGAAAAAGGTGTCCACCTGGATTTCGTTAAAAGCCAGCTAACAGAAAGTCTTTTCCATCTTCCGGAATCTGAATTTCTAAAAGTGGTTATTGCATACGAACCGATTTGGGCAATAGGCACAGGCGTTACAGCTACTACAGCTCAGGCTCAGGAAATGCATGCAATTATCAGAGATCATATCAAATCAAAATATGGAGCTAAAGTAGCAGATGCCACTACAATTCTATATGGTGGAAGCTGTAAACCTGACAATGCCAAAGAATTGTTCGCATGTCCGGATGTTGACGGTGGATTGATAGGCGGAGCAAGTTTGAAAGCAAGAGATTTCGTTGATATTGTTAAATCATTCTAAAACAATTAATAAAAGGCTGGGTTGGTAGTATTCTCGGATTAAGAAGTCCGAATATTAGTAGTCCAGCCTTTTTAAATAATTTAAATATTTAGTATTTTAAATAGTTTATTTTGGACTTTCTTCAAATAATAATTCCAGCGTCAGAGGAAATAAAGGAGATGCTGATTGCTGAACTCGATTTTTTGGGTTTTGATTCCTTTCAGGAAACCGAAGAAGGAGTCGAAGCATATGTACAAGATGATCTTTTTCAAGAAGAACAATTGAAAGAGGTTTTATGCAGATATCAGGATTCTCCAGCTTATACAGTATCTAAACTTGAAAAAAAGAACTGGAATGAAGAATGGGAGAAAAACTTTGATCCGGTCAGAATTGAAGATCAGGTGCTCATCAGGGCATCATTTCATCACCCTGATAAGAATTTTCCGTATGAAATCCTGATCAATCCCAAAATGGCATTTGGTACAGGTCATCATGAAACTACCTCTTTAATGATCAAAGCTCAATTAGGACTTGATCATCAGGGAAAAACGATACTGGATGCAGGTGCAGGAACTGGAGTATTGGGTATATTTGCCGGAATGCTTGGCGCAAAAGAAATTACAGCAACAGATATTGATGAGTGGGCATTTTCCAATATGATTGAAAATGCAGAAATCAATAATATACCTAATATGAAATGTTTGCAGGGAACTATGGCAGAACTGAATCTTGCCAAAAATAAATATGAAATTATCCTGGCCAATATTAACAAGAACGTTTTGCTGGATGAAATCAAACTGTATGCATTGGCTTTAAATAAATCCGGATATCTGCTATTAAGCGGATTTTATACAGAAGATATTGAAGATATTAAATCAGAAGCATTAAACAGGGGCTTAAAATTCGAAAAGAGTTTTCAGAAAAATAACTGGGCATGCTTAATGTTTCAAAATTCCTGAGAGAAATTACCATGATGAGGCTTAAATTTTACCTTATTTTTTTAATTGTTGCGCTTCCTCTTTTTTGCAGGGCGCAGTATAAACTTGCATCTGATCCTGCACAATTTGTAGTGGACGTGAGTACAATGCTCAATACTACCAACAATCAGAGTGCTGTACTTGTAGCCTCAAATTTTAACTCTTCATGGTCAGGATTTTCGGAAGATCAGAAGAAAAAAATTATAGAAACCTGCCAGAAAATGTTGAAATCCAAAAAATTAAGGACAAATCCTAATTTTTCGGATTTCTTTGCGACTTTGGTCGCATCCAAAAATGCAAATCTCTCTGCTTCCAATCTTGATACACTTTTAGCAATCACTCAGTATGCCGTAGAAAAATATGATGGACAGAAATTAAATACATATTTTTCTACAATAAGATTGGTTGTGGAAAAGGGAATGGTTTATTCTTCCGGATATAACAGACTTTATTTTAAAGGAGGGTCCTATAACTTTAGAATGGTAAAAGCGAAGGAGGAAGCTTCTGTAATAGATCAATTTGACCAGCAACTTGCAAAAGAAGATCAGCAGGACCAGTCCCAAACCCAAACAGCCGACGAGGGCTGGGGCAATGCCAAGGACATGGATAAGAAGAAAAATGAGTTTTTTAGTGATTGGGATAATCCGCAAGCAGAAGAAAATAGTTGGGGAACGATGGAGGAAAACCAGCCCAAGCAGGAAGAACAAAATATCTATAATATTGGCTATGTTCCCGCACCACAACCGCCGATAGATGGAGCTGTCATCGAATTTAAAGATGTTGAATTTACATTTGTGACAGCCTCCGATAGCACGTCGCTTAAAGGTACAAGCGGAAGCCTTATGCTGAAAAATAATCTATTTGTTGGTAAAGGTGGAAAATTTGACTGGACTATGGCTGGTTTTGGACCAGATGAAATAACTGCTGAATTAAAAGATTACAACTTTCCTGTTAAATCTACCAAGTTAGTTTGTGAGAGCGCCGTTCTGACTTATCCTGCCAAAACAGATGCTAAGGTTGAAGGTATTTTTGAGTTCAACAGTAAAAAGCACAAGAACTTTGAAGATTGTCAATATCCAAGATTCAAATCATATGAAAGTAATATTGACATCAAAGGACTGGGTGAAAATATAAAGTATCATGGCGGTTTGTCTCTTGCCGGGAGAAGAATGTATAGCTCCTCTGTTGACGAAGGAACAGCATCTATAGAAATTCTTCATGAGGGGAAAACTAAGATCAAATCCGTCTCTCCTAGATTTACAATGACAGATTCTACGATCACCTCAGATGTTTCTGGTATTGTCTTGTATCAGACTGAAACAGACTCAATCTTTCACCCGGGTGGTAGTTTAAAATATAATAAAAACAGCGCAACTGTTCGTATCACAAAGCCAAATGGTTATAGGCATTCTCCTTTTCTTGACAGTTACCACAAAATAGAAATTGTAGCTGATGCACTTTCCTGGAACCTTGCAGGATCTCAAATTGATTTTAATATCACTAACGGAAGAGATCAGATCCCTGCACTATTTGAATCGGAGGAATATTTTAGTGGAGACAAATATTCAGGAATGCAGGGGATGTACAAATTTCATCCTCTTCAAATGATCGTGGCTCATGCAGACAAAACAAAGTCTGACGTGATGTTTGCGGAGGACGTTGCAAAGGCTTATAAAATTGAACCGCTTACTGTAAGAGGAGCAATGGTTCAGTTAATGAAAACCGGATTTATTGACTATAGTGTGAAATCTGGTGAAATCAAATTGAGAAGAAAAGCCAGGCACTATGTACTTTCGCGCAGAGACAAAAAGGATTATGATAACATTACCTTCGTTTCCATCAGCCCGGGTGGTGCGAATGCTACTTTGGACCTTAGTACTAATGAACTCCTAGTAAGAGGGGTGGATAAAATTTATATCAGTGACTCACTTAATGTAAACTTTGTTCCTGACAAAAGGGAGCTCAAAATTTTGAAAAACCGTGACTTCTCTTTCCACGGAAAAATAAATACACAGAATTTTCAGTTCATTGGAAATGATTTCAACTTTGTTTATGACAGCTTCCTGGTACACTTAAAAACAATTGACCAGATAAGACTTGCTGTGGAATCTAAAGAAAAGACAGAAAAGGGAAAGGCAAGAGTCCTTGGCAATGAATTGAGGTATTCATCCGGAACACTTTATATCAATAAGCCAGATAATAAATCAGGAAGAAAGAGAATTCCGGCTTACCCTATTTTTGATGCAACATCTGGCGCAACCGTGTTTTTTGATAAACCAACAATAGCCAACGGTGCTTACGATACCACTATTAAGTTTAAAATCCCACCATTTAAAATCGACAGCTTAAGTAGTGATGACCCCCAGGCCATTGGTTTTGATGGAAGTTTTGAAACCGGTGGAATTTTCCCTGAGTTTAAAGAAAAACTCATTGTAATGCCTGATTATTCCCTGGGTTTTGTTCACGAAGTTCCCAAAAATGGTTATCAGCTGTATACCGGAACAGGAACATACTACAACAAAATATCTCTTGATAATAAAGGTATTCGTGGAGAGGGAGATATTAACTATTTAAATGCGGTTCTAAAATCAAAGGACTTTGCATTTTTCAAAGACTCGGTGCTCACAGAGGGAACATCAGTCGTCAATAAAGAAGGTACCTGCGCTCAGGCTTCATCTCAGGATGTTCATTACCCTGACATGATGGTCAATGATTACAGACTTAAATGGTTGCCAAAGGCAGACAGTATGTTCATATCTAATGCAAAAGAGCCTATCAAATTTTATAAAAGCACAGGAGATATGCATGGTACTGCCATTCTTACTAAGAATGGGATGTTTGGAAAAGGAGTGCTTATCACCAGAGGTTCGGAATCTGAATCACCTAAATTCCATTTTGAGCAAACTAGATTTGCAGCTAGAGAGACACTTTTCAAAGTTAAATCTGATAACCCTGATAAAGCTGCATTGAAATGTGAACAGGTAAAACTGAATTTCGATCTTGATCAAAGCATTGCTCAATTTAGTCCTGAGCAACAGGGTTTTGCTAGTAATGAATTTCCATATGCTCAGTATAAGACTTCTCTTGATGAAGGTACTTGGGATCTGAAAAAGAAAAAGATCTTCATGAAAATGCCGGAAGGAGGAAACATTAATAAATCATATTTCTACTCTACAAGGCCAGATCAGGATAGCTTGGTGTTTAATGCCACCGATGCAGTTTATGACATGGAAAAACTAACACTTAACGTTTACGGAATTCCTTATATTAAAGTAGCAGACGGGCTTGTGTATCCAGATAGCAGTAAGGTAATAGTGGAGGAGAATGCGGTTATGCGTACATTAAAAAACGCAAGGATAGTACTTGATTCCGTTACCAAATATCACAATTTGTATGATGGTATTATTGACATTGAGGGTAGAAAGAAATTCGCAGGAGAGGCAACTTACCAATATGTTAACCTGGGTGCAGACACCCTTTCATTCAAATTCCAGGATTTCAGACTCGTGGAATCCGAGAAGAAGAAAGAAGGAGCACATACGGTGGCAATGGGTGCTATCAGGGAAGAAGACAGCTTGGAAGTGGCACCAAAAATACTTTATAAAGGTAAAGTCACCCTTTTTGCAGAAAAGAAATTCCTTGCCTTTGATGGTTTCCTGAAGCTGGATCTTAAAGGAGCACTGAGCTATTCTCAATGGCTGAAGTATAATAATGACGGGTCTAATGCAGACGTTGTAATTAATGTGGACAATGCTGTTGCTGGAAATGGAACACCATTAACAACAGGTATGTACTTTGACACCAGATCCAACGAGATGTATACTACATTTATCTCACAAAAGAGAAATCAGCTGGATCATGATATCTTCAGCACCAAGGGAGTACTTGAGTATATTGCACAAAAAGGATTGTTCCGTGTAGGACTTCCGGATAGACTTTCTGGCAAAACAAAACAGGGTAGCATTTTCTCATATGATGATGCTAATTCCACTTCAGAATTTTCAGGAAGATTTAATCTTCTTAAAGAAAATAAGAATATTACCCTGGATGCAGCAGGTTTTGGAAAATCAGATCTTACAAATTTTAAAAATGAATTCAATACAATATTGTCATTCAATTTTAAGGTTAATTCTTCTGTGCTAACAGCTGTTGGTAAAAATATGAAGACAATGTCCGCTGCTTTCCCATTAGATACTTCTGAGACATCGGAAAAAATATTTGCAAGAGACACTGTTTTGGTTTACAAGCTTGCAGAACTAATAGGAAATTCCGGAGCAGAAAAGTATAAAAGTCAAAAATCTCTTGGGTACGCACCACTGGCAATGATTGACAGCGATTTTGGGAAAAATGTGGTGTTCTCTGATGTAAATCTGAAATGGTCTACAGAGTATAAAGCGTTTTATAGTGTAGGTACCATATATGTGTCAAATATTTTAAAAGATGATATAAATAAGGCAATGCCTGGGCATATCGAGATTAAGAAGACGCCTAAAGGAGATGTGATAAATATCTATCTCGAAGCAGGTCCTCATTCCTGGTATTACATTACTTATGATGACAACAGGTTTGCAGTGACATCTTCCAATGATGAAGTAAATTCAATATTAGCCGGAAAATCAAAAGGTGAAATGGCTGATCGTTCAAAATTCTTCTATGTCAAAGCTGAACCAGTTGAAAAAACCAGGTTTGTGACAATGTTTAAGGAAAGATATCTTGGAATTCAGGAAGACTTGAACGAATCTATTCCAGAAAGTCAGGAATACGAGCAGGAGGAGGCTCCTCAAGAGGAAGTACAGGAAGAAGCTCCGGCAGAGGAAACCCCCGCTGTAGGAGAGGAACCTGCAGAAGAATCTCCAGCGAAGAAATCTAAACCTGCTAAAAAAGGTAAAGAAGACACCAAGAGCTATGATAAATATAAACTTCCAGATCAGAATCTTGACCAGGGAGAAGAGGCTCCTGCAGGAGGAGATAAGCCAGATCCTTCAATGGAGGACAGAAAAAAACAGCAACAGGATCAACAAAAGATGAAAAACTTATTCGGAAATTAACATCTCTGGAATTTTCCTTTGAAGATTTTGGTTTGGACAAAAGAGATTAAAAATCAATATTGGTTTTTAATCTCTTTTGTTTTATTGATCAAATTTGGTATTTTTCAAAAATTAACAATTTGTTAAGATTACACGTAAATAAGAAACATGAGCATATTATTTATAACAATCGGAATTGTTTTTGCCTACCTGATAGGGTCACTTCCTACAGCAATATGGTATGGTAAAGCTTTCTTTGGTCTGGATGTGAGGGATTTCGGAAGCGGAAACGCAGGAGCAACAAATACGTTCAGGGTAATGGGGAAAAGAGCTGGCATTATTGTTATGCTGGTGGATATATTAAAAGGATGGACTGCAACCAACAGTGCATTTTTTCTTGCATATTATAATTTGATCGATCATCAGGACCTTGTCTTATACAAGCTTTTTTTCGGATTGGCGGCAGTGGCAGGACATATTTTTCCTGTTTATGAAAGATTTAAAGGAGGAAAAGGTGTTGCGACGCTTTTGGGAATGATATTATCTATACAATCTGAAGCTGCTCTTCTTTGCATTTTGGTATTTCTGGTTGTATTTCTGATATTTAAATACGTATCTCTTGGCTCTATGACCTCGGCATTGGCATTCCCTATTTTGTTATGCCTTCCAAGGTTTAGCCCAAATCAGCCCATTGTAGTACTTTTTGCTTTTGCAATTTTTGCTTTGGTTGTTATCACTCACCAGAAAAATATTGTCCGTCTTCTTCACGGTGAGGAGAATAAAGCAAAAATCAGAATCAGAAGGCGTTAAAATTATTATGGGGCCAAATAAATGGCCCCCCCACAATTATCCTTCATAGAGCCTGTTACTGAGCTCAAACTGTTCACTTCATTTCTCCATCTCAGGGTTCCTAAAAAGGCAAATATTAAAGCCTCTTTGAATGAGACTATTTTAGGTTCAGGAACAATAAATTCAATTCCATTTCCAGACTTTTCCTGAAAAAGCTCAACAAGGAATTCATTAAAAGCTCCCCCTCCGGTAATTAGAACCTTGTTATTTTCTGAAATTTTATTCTTTTTAATAATGTCGGTTACTTTTTCTGCAATATGATGGCAAAAGGTGTTTAGCAAATTTTCAATGCTGTCTTTTGTGTTTTCTATCAAAGGAATAAAAAGATTGTCAACATGTTCTTTTCCAAGGGATTTTGGAATAGGTTGAGAATAGTAATCAATTTCGGAAAGAGCTTCCAGAAGTTTCTTGTTGGCGGTACCTGCCCTAGCCAAAGCTCCTCCTTTATCAAATAAAAGCCGCTTATGTGCTGCCAATAAATTTAAGACCATATTTGCAGGGCAGATATCAAAGGCGATTCTTTTGCCAGAATTGTCGTCGTAGGAGATATTTGCAATGCCACCAAGATTCAGACAAAAGTCAAATTCTTTAAATAATAATTTATCTCCAATCGGAACTAAAGGCGCTCCCTGCCCCCTGAGCGCTACATCCAATGATCTGAAATCACAGACTACAGGAAGATTGCTTGCCGCCGCAACTGCAGCGCCATTTCCAATCTGAGTGGTAAATCTATTTTCTGGCTGATGAAAAATTGTATGGCCGTGGGAAGAAATAAAATCAACAGATAGATTTATTTTATTAAGAAAGTTTTTTACTGCATCTCCCTGAAAATATCCAAATTCAAAATCCAGCCTGGCAAGACTTTCTGCAGAGCCTTTCATCACATTTTTCAAATTGTTTCTGCGTGCTTCGTCATATTCGAAAGTTATAGCTTCCAGTATTTCATAGCTCCATTTATTCTCTTTAAGTTCAAATTTACAAACGGCGATATCCAGTCCGTCGAGAGATGTTCCGGACATGAGTCCTGCAACGATATAGGTATTTTTCATGATTTAAACTTCAAACAAATGGGATAAAATGAAACAGCTTCGCAAATTTTATTATTATTTTTGAATTTATGAACCTGGTTATTGATTCTGGCAATACATTAATAAAACTCGGATTATTTGAAAATGGTATTCTTGAAAAAGTTTTTACTACGAATGATTATAATCAACTGGCAAGAATAATTTCGGGATTTGATATAGAAAGATCAATTATAAGTAGTGTAAGGAAAGATCAGGACATAATTAAAGAGAAAATTTCATTTAAAGTAAATCCTCTTTTGCTAAGTTCCGAACTTCAGTTCCCTTTTAAAAATAATTATGAAACTCCTCAAACTCTTGGACCTGATAGAATTGCGGGCATTGCAGGAGCTTATCATCTATATCCCGGAAAATCCAATCTGGTTATTGATGCTGGCACTTGTATTACCTATGATTTTATTGATAGAGAAAAAAATTATTATGGAGGAGCAATTTCTCCTGGAATATCCATACGATTTAAGGCGTTAAATACGTTTACAGCAGGCTTACCCCTGGTAGAGAAAGAAGAAAATATTTCCTTTATCGGAAAAAGTTCAAAGGGATCTATTCTGAGTGGAGTTTTAAATGGCGCTACTGCCGAAATTCAAGGCATGATTGGGGAGTTTAAAAAAAATGATCAGGAATTGAATGTAATAATGTGTGGTGGTGATGCAAGATTTTTTGAAAGAAGATTAAAAGAAGCCATCTTTGTGGTTCCCGATTTGGTTTTAATTGGGTTAAATAGCATTTTGGAATATAATGAGAGATTTTTATAGGATTTTACTAGCACTCCTGATTTCTTTAACAGCTTTTCAGGCAACAGCTCAGTTAACGGAAAATTCACCCTATTCACGCTTTGGTTTGGGAGACCTTTATCCCTCCGGTAGCATCAGGAATATTGGAATGGCAGGCGTTGGGGTTGCATCTCCTAACCTTGAGTACATCAACTTCCTGAACCCTGCCCTACTTCCAACCAATAGAAGGCTAAACCTGGATACAACAATTAAATATACCATGTTTGAAGGTGCTTTGTATGGGGTAGGAAGATCGATAAGTGATGGTGCACTTAAGCAACAGAGCAAATCAGTCAACTTTCAATATCTGAATATTGCTTTTCCAGTTTCTAATCGTTGGACAACAAGTATTAGCCTTAATCCATACAGCAATATGAGTTACGATTATCATTCCGGATTTGATACAGCCGGATTAGCTGTAAGCACTTCTAATATTGGTACAGGTGGACTTTATACAGTTAACTTTGCAAATGGTGTGGATTTAACCAGAAATTTCTCAGCAGGCTTGACTGCGTCATATGTTTTTGGTTCAACGAACGAGGAATATTTTACTCAACTTACATCTCTTGACCTTTCTGTTCAAGATCAGAAATATGGAATTAATCAGAGAACTTCTTATTCCGGATTTAATTTTAAGCCAGGTCTAGCATACAGAAATATATTCAAAACTGCAGTTAAAGAAGAAGAAGAGCACATTTATTATAACCTTGGTGCTACCTATGATTTTTCGGGTGGTTTAACTTCTAGAAGGGAGTTGACCAGACAGATAAGAAGCAATTTAAATGCTGTAAATGAGGATACGATTATCAGCAATACTAAAATGCATGCAGTGCTTCCGTCAAAACTTACAGTGGGTTTTAGTATCGACAAGCCTGTTTATTGGAGTGTTGGTGTTGATTTTACTTATTTAAGTTATAGTAAATACAAAAATTTTGATGCAGGAATAGATAATTTTAAAAATGGCTATAAAATTGCTCTTGGGGGTGAATACAAACTGAAGGGGCAGGAAGTGATGAAAATGCCAATTTTAAGGGCTGGACTTTCTTACCAGAAAACGCCTTTTTATTTTAATGGAACTCAACTAAATGATTTTTCTGTTTCACTAGGCGGTTCAATACCTGTTGGCCGCAAAGACCCAAGATATAAGTCCAAACCATTGTCAAGACTGAATATCGCTTTGGTTGCTGGCCAGAGAGGCACAACCAATGATGGACTTATTCGTGACAGGTATTTCCAGGTATATCTTAGTTTCCAGACTATTGACAAATGGTTTGAGCGCAGAAGAATTGAATAATGTTAATGAGAAAAGTCTTTTTATTTTTAACAGCCACAATAATTTTCTTTTCCTGTCAAAAGGTTAAAACCTATGAACAGCTAAAGCCTTATGATGGTCCGGTAATGGAAGTGAATGATATAGAAACAATTTATTCAGATTCCTCGGTCGTAAGGGTAAGATTAAAAGCCCCCAAAGAATTAGAATTACAAAATGGAGATAGGTTGTTTCCAAAAGGGGTATTTATTGAATTTTTTGACAAAAATGGCGTTAAAACGTCTACGTTGAAAGGAAATTCAGGGAAACTGGAAAAGGAAAGGAACCTTTACAATGTTAAAGGAGCCGTCGAAATTAAAAGTATAGAGCAGAAGAAGAAAATGAATAGTGAAGAATTATTCTGGGATCCAGGTAAGGATGAAGTTTACTGTGATACAAATACTTTTGTAACTATTACGACACCTACAGAAATCCTGATGGGAAAGGGCCTTAAAACAAATCAGAATTTTACCTCCTATAAAATTTTGCATCCTACAGGAGTTATTGACGTGACTGAATAAATTTGAGTATGAAACTTCTGGGAACAATAATATTTTCATTAGGCGTTGTGTTCCTGCTTACGGGAATTCATCAGGCAATGACAGTAGGATTCAAAGAAAGCTACTGGCTTTTCATGTTATGTTTCATGATGCTGATGTTTTTTCAATGGGTGAAATCCAAAAGTCCTGAAAAGCAAGAGTATAAAGAGAAGTCAGAATCTTCGAAGAAAGTTAGGGTTAAGAAATAAATAATTTTATTTCAGAGGTTTATTGATTTTGATTTTGAAAATTAATAATAGTATTTTTGCGGTTCTTTAAAAGAAATTATAATTAAGCAATGGCAATTTTTAACAAAATTAATCAGCATTCCGGGGTTGTTGTAGGAATCGTGGCCGTAGGTCTGGTTCTTTTCTTGGTGGGAGGCGAGGTTTTCGGACCAAATTCCTATTTCCGTAACAGATCCAAAAATGTAGGAGAAATCGCCGGAAAAAGTGTTTCCGCTGAGGATTTCCAAAAAAAGGTAGACGAAACAGAAGCTGACTATGTCCTGAGAACAGGAAGAAGTGTTGGCGAAAGTGAAAGACCTTCTATTATTGAACAGGCATGGAATGCAAAAATATTTGATATTGCTTATGCAAAGCAGTTTGAGAAACTTGGCCTAACCGTTACTAACGACGAGTTATACGACATGGTTCAAGGTGAGCATATTCACCCTACTGTTATCCAGTTATTTTCTAATCCTCAGACACAACAATTCGATAAAGCTTTCCTAAAAGAATTCTTTAACAAATTTAAAGAAAGAGATCCTCGTGATCAGCAACTTTGGTACAGCATTGAAAGAGGCATTAAAGAAGAAAGACTTAGAACAAAGTATCTTAACCTTTTCAGAAAATCTGTTTATGTGACTTCTGAAGAAGCAAAAAGAGACTATAATAGTCAGAATACTAAAGCGGAGGCTAAATATTTATATGTTCCTTTTTATGCCGTTGCGGACAGCCTTGTAAAAGTAACTGACGATATGTTGTCTGATTACCTGAACAAGCATAAGAATGAATTCAAAGTTGAAGCAGGAAGATCATTTGACTATGTTACTTTCAGCATTAAACCAAGTGCAGAGGATAGCGCAGCGTTTAAACAAGAACTAGCGGAAGTTAAAAAGGAATTTGCAACTTCTCAGAATGACACCTTATTTATTCAGACAAATTCTGATAATCCGGTTCCTCCTTCATTCAAAACTTTCGGAGAACTACCTGAAGAGTTGAAAAACATAGCCAACAATGTTGTTATTGATAGCATTTATGGTCCTTTTGTTACTGCAGGTAAAGTACAGTTGTATAAGATCAATGATATAAAATCTGATTCTGTATCTTATGCAAAAGCAAGTCACATCCTTTTTGACACAAGAAATAAATCTGCTGCTGAAAAAGATTCTTTAAAGAAAAAAGCAAACGATGTACTTAATCAGATTAGATCAGGTGCGGACTTTGCTCAAATGGCAAGAATGTACGGATCTGACGGTACAGCTTCAAGAGGTGGAGATCTTGGCTGGTTTAGCCAGGGGCAAATGGTGAAGCCGTTCAGTGATGCTGTATTCCAGGCTTCTTCAGCTGGGTTACTTCCAAAATTAACTGAAACAGAATTTGGTTACCATATTATCAAAGTAACAGGTCCTAAAAGCAATAAGAAATATCTTGTAGCTCTTGTTGAGAAGGACATTATAGCTTCTGAAGCAACTAAAGATGCTGCTTTCAGAAAAGCAGATGAATTTGCTAATTCTATTAAAGATACTGCTGACTTTAATGCAAAAGTAAAAGCAGATTCCTTGCAGAAATTCACTGCAACCAATATCAGAAAAGCTGACAGATATGTAAACAATCTTTCAAATGCAAGAGCAATTGTAAGATGGGCTTTCAATGATGCAGATGTAGAAGATGTTTCTTCAGTTTTCTCATTGGATGATCAGTATGTTGTTGCTATTTTAACAGGAGAAAGAGAAGAAGGTATCGCATCTGTGAATGATGTTAAAGACGAGCTTACTGCAAAAGTTAGAAATGAGGAGAAGGCAAAACTTATTACCGAAAAGCTTTCAAAACTTTCTGGTACTTTTGAAAAGATTGCAGCTGAGTTTGGCGCAGGTGCTACTTCAGGCGCAGCTCCTGATGTAACGTTATCTTCTAATTCTATTGCAGCTATTGGTTATGATCCAGTCGCAGTAGGTAAGTTATTCGGCTTGAATAAAGGTGAGAAAACAGGTCCGTTTAAAGGCGAATATGGTGTAATCAATCTTGAGCTCGTAAACATTACTCCTGCTCCTGAAATAGCTGATTATTCTAAATATAAAAATGATCTGATCAATCAGAGAATAGGAAGAGTTGATTACAGTGTGGATGAGGCAATCAGAAAGAACTCTGATATTGTTGATGAAAGAGTTAAATTCTTTTAGTAATTAAGTATTAGGATTAACATAAAAAAACCTGAGAATTTTCTCAGGTTTTTTTATGCTTTTTATGAAAGTCTCAATGTGATATTTTTCTTTACAATCTCATAGAATTGCAGCGGCGGCATTGTTCTCCAGTTAATAATTTCAAGTGTGCCGCCAAAATTAATATAGTAGTCAAGTCGAAATTTTTTCCATTCATCAAGAACAAAATCTCTGAAGTTTACAGCCGCAATCCAACCATCTTCTACATCTTCAAACCATTCTTCATAATAGCAATCATCCGAACCATGAAAGTTAAGAACGTTTTCTCCCAAAAGGATAAACTGATTTATTCCTTCTCCAATTAAATGATCAATGACATTCCGTTTAAAATGCATAATATCATTGTGTAGGGTATCATTCCATTCTCCAAACATTTCAAGTATTGCAATCCCCTTTTCGTAATTGATAAAAAGGATTTTTAAGTAAAGCGTATCGGAGCCTATGTAATCCCATAACGGATGAATAAAGTATCCGTAAATGTTATTGGTATACCCCTGCATATTATATTCTACTCCATGGAAAGGAGACCGTTCATCATCTGCAGGGTTGTAGTAGTTTTCCCAGTTATAAAATGGTTCTATCTCATGCATGTTTCCTGTACCAGTCTATCGCTTTTCTCACGCTTCCTTGTTCTTCCAGAAGGCGTGCAGCTTTTTCTGTTTCAATCTTTAACTCATCCACAATCATTTTAATTCCTCTTTCGATGAGTTTTTCATTACTAAGCTGCATATCTACCATTTTGTTTCCTTTAACCCTTCCGAGTTGGATCATAACTGACGTACTGATCATGTTAAGAACAAGTTTTTGTGCGGTTCCGGCTTTCATTCTTGTACTGCCGGTAACGAATTCTGGTCCTGTAATTACCTCTACAGGAAAATGAACCTGTTCAGCGAGCGGTGAATCGGGATTACATGTAATACACCCCGTTATCAAATTATTACTGCGTGCGGTTTTAACGCCTTCCACAACATATGGAGTGGTGCCGGATGCTGCAATACCTATTACTACATCGTTTGAAGTAATATTATAAACCTGGAGATCAATCCATGCCTGTTGGTTATCGTCTTCGGCAAACTCCACTGCTTTGCGCAAAGCGATATCACCTCCGGCAATAAGCCCTATTACCCAGTCTTCCGGAACTCCGAAAGAAGGAGGACACTCTGATGCATCCAATACCCCAAGTCTTCCGCTGGTGCCTGCTCCTATGTAAAAAAGCCTGCCTCCTGCTTTCATTTTTTCAATGATTGCGGAGACAAGCTTTTCAATTTGTGGGATTGCCTTTTCAACGGCAATCGGAACAGTTATATCTTCCTGATTTATATTTCTAAGAAGCTCACCAACAGACATTTTTTCAAGGTCGTTAAACCTTGATGATGTCTCAGTGATGCGCATGCACGTATTCTTTTTTATAATGATAGTCTGTAAGAGATTCCATCGGATCACCTACGATATTTCCGATTGTTACGCCTTTGTCAGCTGCTACTTTGTATAGCACATCACTTAGATAGTGTGCAATAGAACCGACAAAATTAACAGGAAGGGTTTTAGCTCCTTCGTATCTCAATATTGATCTGTCAAACATCAACTCGAAGTTGTGGTAAGCCAGATTAAATAAATATGGATCTTTTTGATTTTCTGCAACAAATCTTGCGAAAGAAGCCAGGTACCTGTTAGGAAAAGGTTTTGTATAAACTTTATCTAATATGTCTGCTTGTCTGTCCGGAGTAAATTCTTCAAACTTCTTCGTAACATGTGCGGGCATTGCTTCTCTGATATATTCTCTGATAACCATTCTGCCCAGGTATCCGCCACTACCTTCATCACCAAGGAATAGACCAAGACTGTGAATGTTTTTTGTAACATCTTTCCCGTCATATGAACAGGTGTTGGAACCTGTTCCTGAGATGCAGGCAATACCAGGAGTATCTCCAAGAGCAGCTTTTGCAGCAGCAAGAAGGTCATGGTCAACAGTTACTTCAGTTCCCGGAAAAGCTCTACGAATTGCAACCGCTACTTGCTCTCTTTGTTCCATAGCTTCACAACCTGCGCCGTAAAAGAATATTTTCTCAATTTTTTTGGAACCTAACTGTGGAATCAAGTCATTTATCAGCGTCTGATAAATATCTTCAGAGCTTTGATAATACGGGTTGAATCCAACAGTCTTTGCTGTAGACCTGTTATTGTCTTTGTCGACAATAACCCAGTTTGTTTTGGTTGAACCGCTGTCTGCAATTACTATCATCGTTTAATTTTTTATTTATTGGGAAATATTACAAATTATCAAGGCTTCAATATACCTACAATTTTAAATTTATCAAAAACATTCTCATTATGAGGAGCGTCTTTCATTTCTTCCGTTAAATCCTGTCCTGCCCAATGTTCATAATGCTTACCGCCTCTCCATAATCTTGATTTATTCAATTCGTAAATAAAACCATTGTAGGCGCACCAGATCTCTTCTTTATCTACTCCGTTTCTCAATGCAAGCTGTGATCTTGTAAAACTCGGGTAATCAGACAAATTCATAAAGGCTAAAAAGCAGAGGTAGTGTTATAGTAATCCTTTAAAACAGTTTTCAATAACACGATAGGGTCCATTTGTGTTTGAATATCGAGTGCAGTTTTTATCTTTTTTGCAAGTTCCCCGGCAGGAATCATGTTGCCTGAAGTTTCAAATACCTTTATTGCTTCTTTGATAATTTCCATGTCACGGTCATTCAACCTATCAACACCAACAAATACGGGTACATAATTGCTTTCAGGGTTCACAAAAAGCGTGTTGTCCAGACTGTATTGTTTTTTTACTCTGACCACTGTTGTGCCTGCAAGAAGATCTCCAAGCCTTTGTCCCTTCCCAGTTGCCGCTATGGTAAGCATGGCAACGCCGCCATAGAAAAACAAATCAATTGGCCTGAGTACCCATCTTAGAAAGTAATTTAAAAAAGTACATTCTTTACCGTCCATCCTGATAACTTTTATACCCCTGCTTTTCATTCCGGGTGACTGGCCATTCATAAATGTTTCAAACAATAGTTGATATAAAAATGGTGGAATTGCAAAAAGGAAGTATATGAGTGGGTTATTAGCATCAGTATATCCAACAATAATTGCTAAAAGAATAAAGTATGAAATGATAATAAGATAATCCCTGAAATTTGCGACAATTCTATCCCAAATTGAGGCAATTTCGTATTGTATAATTACATTTTGTGGGGTTTGAATCTTAATCGTTTGCATCTCAGCAGAAAATTTATAAATTTTATGAAATATACTTATTTTTTATGAGGGAAGCGGCTTTTATAAAGCAAAATTCGGGGAAGTGGAAAAATTTTGAAATCCTGCTGGGAGAAAGATACACAGGCGATCCTGATAAGTTATCAGAACTGTTTATCGAACTTACGGACGATCTTTCGTATGCGCAAACCAACTATCCTTCAAGTAAAATTACTATGTATTTAAATGACCTCACATTAAGAGTTCACGGAAATATTTATAAAAATAAAAAAGAAAAAAGCGGAAGATTTTTCTCTTTCTGGAAGACAGAACTTCCATTAACTGTTTATAGAAATAGAAATGCACTCCTTGCATCTCTTATTATCTTTGCCATCTCTATCGCAATGGGAGTAATATCAGCCTATTATGATGATTCTTTTGTTCGGATAATCCTGGGGGATAATTATGTAAACATGACGATCAGCAATATTGAAAGAGGAGACCCAATGGCTGTGTATAAAGGAGAAGGTGAGACAAACATGTTTCTTTTCATTACTTTTAATAATATCAGAGTTGCATTCATGACCTTTGCCGCAGGTGTAGCATATGCTTTGGGCACTATTTACTTTTTGTTTACTAATGGCGTTATGCTTGGAGCGTTTCAGACTTTTTTTTACAAGTATGATTTATTGCTTCATTCTGTACTTACTATTTGGATTCACGGTACAATAGAAATCTCTTCTATTGTAATCGCAGGAGGAGCAGGATTGGTACTTGGTAAATCATTATTATTTCCTGGTACATATTCAAGAGGTATATCTCTGATGAGAGGTGCGCGGGAAGGAGCCAAGATAAGTTTAGGACTTGTCCCTCTGTTTATTGTAGCTGGTTTTTTAGAAGGTTTTGTAACAAGACACACTGAAATGCACGATTCCATAAAACTATTAATAATTCTGGCTTCTGCTGGCTTCATAATTTATTACTTTGTTTTCTATCCTAAATTAATTCACAACCGATACAACCATGCAACAAAAAATTAACTTTCGCCAGTCAAGAGATTTGGGGGATATTATAAGCATTACTTTTTCATTCCTGACTGCGAATCTAAAACCCTTGCTGTTGGCCATTTTGTTTATCTCTGGCCCTTTTATATTAATTGGTGGAATCGGTTTTGGACTATATTATTCATTTATCATGAGCTCTGCGATGGGCGGTGGCACGCCAGATTTGCTATTGTTTCAAAACATGGGATTGCAGTTTATATTATTGTATTTCATTCTAACTGCAGGTTCTCTGGTGTTTTTTATTACTATCTATGAGTTTATGTATTTGTATATAAATAACATGGATACCTCTGTCGCCGAAGTTTGGAAAGGCGTGAAGAAGAGATTTCTTCTTGCTTTGAAAGTGATTTTCGGTTCAATTTTTCTTATGGGATTAACCTTTGCTATAATTGGAGGTCTATTGTTTCAATTGTTTTTTGCAGGAGGAAGCCTTGGGTTTTTCCTGAGCTTTATCACGATTGTTCTGTCAATAGTGCCATTTTTCTATATAGCCGTAACTCTGTCTTTGTTGATGAGCGTTTGCCTTTTTGAGCAAAAAGGATTTTTTGCAGGACTCAAGCGTGCATTCAGCCTGATTGCTGGAAAGTGGTGGAGGACATTCGGATTAATTTTTGTTTTTACTCTTATCTATTCAGGTGCATCTTTCATCTTCGCAGTACCAATGTATGCAGCACTTGGCATAGAAATGTTCTCGCAAATTAATGGCAATGAAGTTTCATCTCTTATTAAGATTGCAACAGCTGCTTCTTCTGCTCTTTTTATGGTCGGAAGTTATCTTATGTCATCAATGTTGTTAATTGGTATTAATTTTCATTATTTCAGTTTAGCAGAGGAGAAAGACGCAACAGGCTTGCTGGAAAGAATTGATTCTTTCGGATCCATTTCATCTGAATCTAAAAATGTTGAAGAGTATTAAGATTTATATAACATCAGTTTTATTGGTTTTCACTTTACCAGTGGTCTTCTTTTCTGATTGTTTTGCACAAGCTGACACCATTGCTTTGCAACTCAATCATCAGAAGTTTGATGTGCAGGAGTGGAACGAACTAAGATCAAAGCCAGAGTTTAATTACCATCCTCAGGCAAATGCTTTTTTTGATTGGTTGGGAGAAATTTTTGGGTCCTTTCTTAGAAGCATGCTTGGCAAGGACTTCAAGATGGTTAATACAAAGTGGATAGATTATGTCACCTATGCAGCAGCTATTGCGATCTTTATATGGTTTTTAATAAAGGTCATTAAAGCAGAAAAAGGTTGGCTTTTTTATAAAAGTAAAGATACAGAAAAACAAAACCCTGTATTTACTGAAGAAGACATTCAAGGCTCTAACCTTGATGAAGCTATCGCAAAGGCCATTAAGGCTGAAGATTATAGATTAGCTGTCAGATATTTGTTTCTTTCAAACCTGAGCAATCTGAATAACCTTCAGCTTATACAATGGGCTCCTGATAAAACAAACAGGGACTATTCAAGTGAACTAAAGAAGAAGGAATATGCCGAAACATTTAAAGAAAATGCATTGGCATTTGAGAGAATCTGGTATGGAGAATATATTCCGGATAAAGAGCTATTTGATAAGCTGATTGAGGGCTTCAGAAGTTTTGACAGGAGGCTGGCAAGATGAAGAAGAAGGAGGTGAAATATGGATTGGCTTTACTGTCGTTATTTATTCTACTGATAGTTGTGGAATATAACCAACCGGAACCTATTGACTGGTCTCATACATATTCAATCGAAAAGAAAGGCCCTTTTGCGTCTTATGGTTTGTTTAAGTTATTACCTGGATACTTTAAAAATTCAAAGCTCACTACTTCCCGAAAGACAAGCTTTGAGATAGAAAAGGAATATGCTGACTCAACTTATAATTACATTATTATAGGTGATGAATTTAATCCTTCAGCAGAAGATATTGTGGCAATAAAATCAATTCTGAATAAAGGTAATGACGTATTTATAGCCGCTTCTTATTTTTCAAAAGAGGCAGAGGATTCGTTAGGGTTTTATACGGGAGCAAAATTTTTCAGAGATCTTAATTTAAATAGTGATTCTTTATACAAAAAAGCATCTGATACTATTCGACTGAGCTTTGTAGCTCCTTACTCGGACAAGCATTACAATTACAAGTTTGAAAACAATCATCTTGTCGCTGTATTTGACAGCTTAGACAAATATCCTGAAAATAGAGTGCTGGCTACCACAGCTAGAGGGGAGCCGGTGATGATACATAAGCGCATTGGAAATGGAAGACTTTTTCTCTCCTCAATTCCGCTGGCATATACCAACTATTATTTTACTCAGCAATCAGGAAAGAGGTTTATTGAGAAAAGTTTTAATTTTCTTCAGCCAAATAGAAAAATATTGTGGGACGTTTACTATCACGGTGAAGTAGTAGTGTCAACAAATCCTTTGAGATTTGTTCTTGAAAATAATGCACTGCGATATAGCCTTTATCTTACCATGCTTGGTGCCTTTCTTTTTGTCATGTTTGAAGGAAAGAGAAAGCAGCGTATCATTCCGGTTATTGAACCTGTTACAAATAACTCACTTGAGTTTATAAAAACAGTTAGCAATCTTTATTTTTCAAAAGGAAATCATAAAAATATAGCAGATAAGAAGATTGTGTATTTCTTCGATTATGTTAAAAATCATTATTACATACATGCTTCGGATCCCGCCTTTAAGGACAGACTTATCGCAAAGTCTGGATTAGAAGAAGTAAAGGTCAATCAGTTGTTAAAATATATAGAAACTACCAAGAGTAAATCCTCTCTTAATGGAGATGATTTGATTAAATTAAATAACCTGTTAGAAGACTTTTTTAAAAATTGCAGATAATATGCAAAACGAAATGTTTGAAAATAAAATAGATCTGACCGTAGTTGCCAATTCAATTACGAAGATAAAGGATGAGGTAAGGAAAGTGATAGTAGGCCAGGAGACGATGGTAGAGCTCTTATTGGCATCCATTCTAGCTGACGGCCATGTTTTGATAGAGGGCGTACCAGGAGTAGCAAAGACCCTTACATCAAAAGTACTGGCAAAGACAATATCGGCGGACTTCAGCAGGATACAGTTCACCCCTGATTTAATGCCTTCGGATGTGACAGGAGTTTCTGTATTTAATCAGAAAACCAGTGAGTTCGATTTTAAGAAAGGGCCAATATTTTCTAATATAGTATTGATTGATGAAATCAACAGAGCTCCTGCAAAAACTCAGGCTGCATTGTTTGAGGTGATGGAAGAAAGACAGATTACTGTAGATGGTAATACATATCTGATGGATCCTCCTTTTATGATCCTTGCAACACAGAACCCAATTGATCAGGAAGGTACATACAAGCTTCCTGAAGCTCAGCTGGATCGTTTTCTTTTTAAAATCGTTGTAAGATACCCTCAGGCAGAGGAAGAATTTTTAATTCTGAAAGATGCTCATTTGAATGGCAGCAGAGCTGATTTATCAAAGATTGGTGCTGTTTTATCCAAGCAGGAAATAAAAGAAATAAGAGAGGCTGTTCAGAAGGTCCATGTTGAAGATCATCTTATCCGCTATATTACTTCAATTATTCAGGAAACAAGGAACAATGCCTCATTGTATCTGGGAGCATCTCCAAGAGCTTCTGTAGCGATATTAAGAGCTTCAAAAGCTATAGCCGCTATAAGAGGCAGAGACTTTGTAACCCCGGAGGATATTCAGGAAGTTACTTCTCCTGTACTTGAGCACAGAGTAGTAGTTACTGCCGAAAAGGAGATGGAAGGCATCACAGTGAGTGATGTGCTGAAACAAATTATTAAAAAGATAGAAGTACCGAGATAGATGAAATTATTGAAGTCTCTTTATTTAAACTTATTATTTTTTTTCCTGATTGGAGGCAATGTAGTGTTCTTCATACTGGCCTTCTTTTTTCCATTTTTATTGTTGCCTGCATCTATCACATTAATATGTTTGGTGTTAGTTTTGTGTATTGATATAGCAACCTTATATAGGCTGAAAGCAGGGATAAATGGTGATAGAATATGTTCAGAAAGATTTTCTAATGGAGATGAAAATCAAATATTAATAAGAATAAAGAATAACTATCCTTTTACTGTTAAAGCAACCATTATCGATGAAATTCCTTTTCAGTTTCAGAAAAGAGATTTTGAAATACATGAAACATTAAATCCAGGATTTGATAAGGAAGTTTGGTATTCTTTAAGACCGGTAAAAAGAGGGGAGTATAGTTTCGGAACTATAAACATTTATGTTCAGTCTCCTTTTAGGTTAATTAAAAGAAAATATATGTTCGATGGTGCATTTAATGTAAAAGTCTATCCTTCTTTTCTTCAAATGCGCAAATATGAATTACTTGCTTTTACAGATAAACTCAGAGACGAGGGAATAAAAAAGCTTAGAAAGCTTGGCCATAATCTGGAGTTTGAACAAATCAGGGATTATAGCCTTGGCGATGATATCAGAAGCATCAACTGGAGAGCAACAGCAAGAAGAGGCCATCTGATGGTCAACCAGTACCAGGACGAGAAGGCACAGGATATATACAGCATCATCGACAAAGGAAGAACAATGAAGATGCCTTTCAACGGCATGACATTGCTTGACTATTCAATAAACAGCAGTCTTGTAATGTCTAACATTGCGCTCAAGAAAGATGACAAGGCAGGTCTGGCAATCTTCTCTAACAAAGTAACATCTTTTGTTAAAGCAGACAGAATATCTACTCAGTTAAATACAATATCAGAGACGCTTTATAAAGAAAGGACAGCCTATCCGGAGCATGACTTTGCTTCACTTTATGTCTACCTAAGCAGGAAGATTTCAAGGAGAAGCCTTTTAATGATCTATACAAACTTTGAAGGTATAACTTCTGCAAGGAGACAGCTATCATATTTGAAAAAGCTTTCAGCAAGACATCTTGTCGTCGTAATATTTTTTGAGAATACAGAATTAAGTAAGGTTGCTCATGCAACAAATTCAGTTTCTCTTGAAGAGATCTATACAAAGACGATTGCGGAGAAGTTCTTATATGAGAAGAGGCAGATCAGTATTGAGTTCCAGAAGTATGGCATCTATACAATTTACACTACCCCTGAAGCGCTTACCGTAAATACAATTAACAAATATCTGGAGTTGAAGTCGAGAAATCTTATATAATAAGATAATTTATATGTACTAAATATTAAATTGACTTTGGAGGTGGATACTTGTATGATTTGGATATATATTTTATATTCATTCCCTTTCATGAAGAATGAAGATTTATGTTAAAAGGGGAATTGGCGTCGAATGATATTTAACTTTCACATTAAAGCTTCGTAAAAGAAAATAATCTTTCATTTAATTTGTCGGATAGATGGAATTCGTGTGGATTCCTGACATTGCCCTGAGTTTGAGGAGAGATAAATCCTATCCGAAATGTTTCCGCGTAATCACTTACAAATTCCGAAAAGCCCATTATTATATTCTTTCAAAGGAATATATATCATTTTACTACTTTGGGGTTTAATTTCCATTTTTGGGAGTCAGGCTAATGCCGAAAGGAAAGTTCTGCATATCATTCCTTCTCAAGGAACTTATAATCTGACTGATTATGCTGAAAGGGTTTTAACATCAGACTCAGTTATTGAATTCAGTAAATTACATTTACTTCCTAATGTTCCTCTTGCCTCAGCTCAGGCTGACTTTGTAGGTAATGTTCATTGTCTAAAATTTGTATTAGCAAACGATGATTCTCTGGATCATAACTTATATTTAAGCATCGCTTTCAGCGATTACAATTCTTTGTTTATTGCTGAAAGAAATACCATCTTCAAACAATCAGGAGATTTGGTGCCTTTAAATGGCAGGATGGTAAAGACAGGTCAGTTTTGTTTTATCCCTATTGAAATCGGGAGGGGAGAAGAATTAACTTGTTTCCTCAAACTTAAGAGTGCTTCAGCAATTTCACAACAATTCAAAGGGTTTACACTTAATTCTCTTAAGATCTATACAGAGCAGGCATATCTGGACAGATTTGAAAAACCGAAAATTTTCCATGCGTTCTTTTTTGGAGCAGTACTGATCATGTTAGTTTTTAACCTTTTCATTTTTATATCTACAAGGTCATTAAGTTATCTTTATTATGTGTGTTTTCTTGGCCTTCTGGCCTTGTTCCTTGCTGCAAACAGTGGTTATGTTCTGGAACTGTTTCTATACAATTTTCCAAGGGTTGATCTTTATGTTCGGTTTCTTTCTGCGCCATTACTTGTAGTATCTTATCTTTTATTCAGTATAAATTTTTTGGAAGCTAAAAAATATACTCCTGTTTTAAAAAAGATTTTAAGCGGTTGTATCGTGTTATTCGTGTTCTATATCATGCTTATGATTTTGGGATATTGGAAGATCGGTCGTGCTGCTGTTATATTAACATCAATCTTGTCCTTCCTTCTTATTTTTTATACTGCATATAGAATATATAGAAAAGGCTATTCGCCGGCAGCATATTTTTTAGGTGGTAATCTCCTACTAATCGCCGGTGGCCTTATCTATGCAGCTGAAAGGTTATTTATTATTCCTCAGAATTTAATTGGGGGATATAATCTTCAGGTTTCATCTTTGCTTGAAATTGTGCTATTTTCATTCGGTTTGGCGGACAGGATAAATTTTATTCAGAAAGAGCTGAACGAGGTTAGGTTTGAGAATGAGCGAAAATCGAAAGAAGCAGAAATTGAAAGAAAACGTATTGTTGAAGAAAAGAATCGGGAATTGGAAATTGTCAATAAGCAGTTGGATGCATTTATATACAGAACTGCACATGATTTGAGAGGTCCCCTTGCCAGAGTGCTGGGAATGTCTCAGCTTGCATTAATGGATATTAAGGAAGAGGCGGCAAGAGATTATTTTTCACGAATAACTGCAGATGCCAATCAGCTTAGTTATATTTTGAAACGCCTGTCAGTTGTATATGAGATAAGTACTAAGAAGATTGTCATTGAACCCATAGATACAATTGAGCTTGTAAGGTCCATACTCAAAGATTTTGCTTCACAAGGTTATTATATCGAATCAGATATAAAAACAGAGATTTTTTCGGAAACAATACATTCCGATGTTTTGCTTGTAAGATTTATTCTTCAAAATCTTCTTGAGAACGCATTTAAATTCAAAGAAGAGAAAGGTAAACAGAAGATTGAATTTGTAATACAAAAGGATAGCAGGAATATAATCATTCAGGTTAAAGATTTTGGAATAGGGATTCCTGTGAATGAGGTCAGTTCTATATTTGAATTATTTTCAACTGCTGCCCTCAAGTATAAGACGCCGGGTTTGGGTTTATATATGGTAAGGATATGCACTGAAAAACTTAATGGGAAAGTTGTACTTGAAAATCCTTCAAACCCTACAGTGTTTCGAGTTGAACTCCCAGTCTGAAGACAAATATAAAGCCCCGAATTTCGAGGCTTTATAATTCTGTTAGCAGTTAGCAATTTTTTCCATCAACATCGCATGACTCTCCTCCTTGAAGCGGAGTTTCCGCAGCAATATCTGTAAGAGCTTTCACAAAGACATCAGCAGGCTGTGCTCCGGAGATACCATACTTGTCATTAATAATGTAAAAAGGAACACCTGAAACGCCAGCACCTTGAATAAAGCGCTCAGACTCTTTTACTTCATTTATGCCTTCATTGGATTCTAAGAGTGCTCTTGTCTTTTCAGCTTCAAGACCAGCTGAAGCTGCTACAGAAATGAGATTTTCTTTTTTAGTTAGATCCACTCCATCTTCAAAATATGCTTTAAAAAAAGCTTCTACAGTTGCTCTTTGCTTACCTGTTTTTTCAGAAAACCAAATGATTCTATGTGCATCTAGTGTATTAGGAGATTTTAATTGTTTGTTAAAGTCAAACTTGAGTCCATCCTGGGCAGCAACGCTGGTTACATTGCTTGTGATTTGCTCGTATCTTTCTTCTCCTCCGAATTTGTTTGAGAGATATTCTTTCTGATTATAACCTTCTTTGGGCGTTCCAGGATTCAATTCAAAAGGCAGATAGTGAATATCGAAGTCATATTCATTCTTAAGCTGATCCATCGCTTTCTCAATTCTTCTTTTACCGATGTAGCACCATGGACATACTACATCTGATGCAATGGCAATTTTTATTTTTGGTTTCATAAAGAACAGTTTATTCTATTTTAAGATAAGTGTGAACCGGAATAGTTCCCTCTATTAATTTATTTAACAAATAACCATTGTTTAACGACTTTTAAAAGGGTTTTTATAAAGTTTTATTACAAGGAACCCGATTTTGTTGAAAAGGTGTGATGAGGCTATTTATTGCCTTAGATCAATGTTTAATAAATTCAAACAAACTAGCTTTACATCAGAAAATAACAATTAAAGTTATGGCAATGAGAAATATAGAAATTGTAGCATCTCCAAACGCACCTCATATGGTGGGAGATGGCTTCAGGGTACATAATTTCATTCCAAGCAGATTCCGTCTGGATATGCAGAGAATGGATCCATTCATTATGATGGATTATAATTCAAGGTTTTATTTTCCTCCGACACAAAAGCCAAAAGGAGTTGGTGTTCATCCACACAGAGGTTTTGAAACAGTAACGATTGCATATAAAGGAAAGGTTGCTCATCATGACAGCACCGGAAATAAAGGTATTATAGGCGAAGGTGATGTACAATGGATGACGGCTGCTTCAGGGGTATTGCATAAGGAATATCATGAAGAGAACTTCAGTAAGACTGGTGGAGACTTTCAGATGGTACAGCTTTGGGTAAATCTTCCTGCAAAGGATAAGATGTCCACGCCAAAGTATCAGGCGATTACCAATGAAGAAATCAGTAAGGTAAAGCTTCCGGATAATGCGGGATTGATTGAAGTGATTGCAGGGGAGTATCAAGGAGTTAAAGGTCCTGCATTTACATTTACTCCAGTGAACATGCAAAATGCAAAACTGAATAAAGGCGGCAAGGCAGCGTTTTCATTTCCTTCTGATTATAATACGGTGATTCTGGTTATTGAAGGAAGTGTAAAAGTAAATGAAAAGGAAAATGTTCCTGCAGATCATCTTGTGCTTTTTGAAAACAATGCGGAGGACTTTACTATTGAGGCTCTGGAAGATTCAATTGTCTTGGTCTTGAGTGGTAAGCCTATCAACGAGCCTATCTATGCTCATGGTCCTTTTGTGATGAATACAAGAGCTGAAATAATGCAGGCTTTTGAAGATGTAAATAGTGGAAAATTCGGATATTTGGAAGACTAAGATTCTTTGACTATGTCCAATATTAAACTTATTATAGAAGAACGTCCGACACATATAGGAAAATTTATGGTCGGGCGTTTGCTTCCATTCAGAGAAAAAAGAATGGTAGGTCCCTTTATATTCATTGATCATATGGGCCCTGCAAAGATGAATGAGTCGGAGAATATAGATGTTCCTCCTCATCCGCATATAGGGCTTTCTACGGTTACTTATCTTTTCGAAGGAAGCATCATGCATAGAGATAGTCTTGGAGTTGAAATGGAAATTAAACCAGGTGCAGTCAACTGGATGACAGCAGGCAAAGGGATAGTGCATTCCGAAAGAACTCCTGAATATTTAAGAGGTTCAGATAAAGTTTTGCATGGATTGCAGATCTGGGTTGCTTTGCCCAAGGAGCATGAAAAGGATGAACCTTCATTTGTCCATGTAGAAGAATCTGAAATTCCTGAATGGAGCAAAGATGGTGTTAACTTCAAACTAATAGCGGGAGAAGTAATGGGCAAGAAATCACCTGTGCCTGTCTATAGCCCTCTTTATCTTTTAGAGTTAAAGTCAATAGCAAAAACAAAATTATCCATAGGTAATGAGCTTTTTGGTGAAAGTGCAATGTATATACTAGAAGGAAGTGTAAGCAGTGAAGGCAATACATTCGGGCCAAAGCAGATTCTCGTTGCTAAAGATGCTTCACTATGCGAGTTTGAAATGAGTGAAAATTCAACTATATATATTTTTGGAGGAATACCTTTTGATGAAGAAAGATTCATCTATTGGAATTTTGTTGCCTCAGATAAAGACACGATAGAAAGAGCTAAAGAAAACTGGAAAGGGCAGGAATTTCCTAAGATAAATGGTGAGACTGATTTTGTGCCATTGCCAGTTAAGTAAATTAAAAGAAGTAAGAGTGTGAGCAATAACAATAGGTTGTATCTTTTTAAAGAAGCGTCGTTCAGCCTCTTGCTGTTGCTCAATTCTCTTGCTATCTAACCTGCACGGCCAAGCGGACATCCCGATGCAAATCAGGACGAACCTACCAATTCCAGTATTATTTAGTTGTTGAACTATGGTCATAAAAAAAGCCCGAAGA